>QMRA01000048.1:0-5977 GCA_003649155.1 Thermoproteota archaeon
CCTGTCTCTTCAATTCTTCCTAAGGGAGCTGTCGAAATCGACTATGAAGATATTCCCCCTGGCACTATAACTTTCACAGTTATGGCTAGAGCTGACGGCTTTTCAGGCGAATTGATTGGAGCTGGAATTGGTATTGCTAAAGGAGATGACTATGGATTGATAGCTGAGGCTTTCGGAAACAAGTCTGACGTGGAATTGAAAGAGGAGTTGAAAAGGAAGTTGGAGGAAATGGCTTCAGCAAGAGGGATGGGAAATAAAGGAGGTTAAGCTGCTGGCTGACTGCATGAAAGTTGAAGAAGGTTATTATGGGTGTGTTATTGCAGCAGTAATCCTACTCACTTAATATGTATGACCGTCTAAACACTTATTTTACAATTATCCTATTTTATTAATGATTAGCTATGTATCGAGTTTTAGGTAGAACACGCCTTAAAGTTTCAATTCTAGGCTTTGGGGGCATACCAATAAGGACTTTAACCTTAAATGAAGCGGTTAAAGTCGTGCGCAGAGCTTACGAGGTGGGTGTGAACTTTTACGATACTGCCAGAAACTACGTTGATAGTGAACGTAAAATTGGCGCTGCCCTCAAAGATGTGAGAAGTGAAGTTTACATTGCAACTAAAACTGCGTCTAGGAGTTATGAGGATGCTATGAAGGACTTAGAAGTTAGCTTAGCTGAATTAGGTACTTCATATATTGACGTCTGGCAGCTGCATGGAGTTAACAATTTTGAGACTTTAGAGAGAGTTTTAGCTTCTGATGGAGCTTTGGCAGCTTTGAAGGATGCCAAACAGGATGGGCGAGTGCGTTTCATAGGAATTACGGGACATAGGCCTGATGTATTAGTGAGAGCTATTGAGACTGGCGAGTTTGACACTGTGCAATTTCCGTTCAACTACCTATCTACTGAAGCTGGCAAGGAGCTCATTCCGCGAGCTGAAGAGCTTGACGTTGGCATGATAGTTATGAAGCCCCTCGCAGGTGGAGAGCTGTCAAGTGCTAGAGCTGCATTGAGATTCATAGTCCAATACCCGATTTCAACGGTTATTCCTGGAATGAAGAGTATTGAGGAGGTTGAGGAAAATGCTAAGACGCTTTTTGAGGAGTGGAAGCTAACTGATGAAGACTTGAAAATAATAGATGAGGATAAGCAGAGGCTGGACAAGATTTTTTGTAGAGGATGCATGTATTGCTTGCCATGCCCCCAGGAAATTCCAATAAGTTCACTACTTAGAGTTGAGTCAATCATCAGGAGAATTGGAGTGACAGACTCTGTTAGAAAAATCTATGAGAAGGCCAAGGAGAAAGTCCCTAATTGTGTTAGGTGCAGGCAGTGCGAGGAGAAGTGTCCTTATAATTTACCTATAACTGAAATGCTTCCCAAGAAGTTGGCTTGGCTTGAGGAGGTTTTAATGAAGGTAGAAGAAAAGGCGGGTCATTAAATCAGATTTTGCAGGACGCAGATTGATGGTATGATTTGTAGATGAGAGATGAGTAATGAAAGCTAGCAGTGGAGTTAGCAACTCAAAATTTAAAGGGTGGATATCGCTATTAGTTGCAGTTGTAGGTGTTTCGTGGGCTTCTATATTCGTTGTCTTATCTAGTGCGCCTGGCGTTGTTTGCGCCTTCTGGCGCTTGACATTTTCTTCCATTTTAACTTGGTTAGCTTTGATGGCCATTGAACGTCGAGTAAAATTTGTTTTAAATCATCTATTCTTAACTTTCATATCTGGTCTTTTTCTTGCAGCTCATTTCGCATTTTGGATGGAGTCGCTATTTATGGTTCCAGTAGCGATTAGTACAACAATAGTGTGTTCTCATCCTCTATTTTCAAGCTTTTTAGGCTTTATGGTTATGGGGGAGAAGCCTAGGATAATTCAGCTAGCAGGGTCAATAATTGCAATTCTAGGTTTATTGTTGCTAGTAACTTCAACTTCTCAATTGGCAGGTGAACTAGGTTTACTGGGAGTCGTTTACGCACTGATTGGAGCATTAACTGTTGCAGCTTACTTCACGATTGGCAAATTCCTCAGGCGTAAATTAAACACTTTGACATATACTGCACTAGTTTACAGTTGGGCTACGCTAGCCATCTTAATGTACGCGTTAATATTGCATGTTGATCTAATTGGTTATGATTTGAAGTCTTGGCTTGCATTTCTTGCATTAGCATTTATTCCAATGCTGCTTGGACACACAATGCTAAACTACGCTTTAAAGTACTTCAGCTTGATAGCAGTCACAACTGTTACTCTAGGCGAGCCGGTGGGAGCTTCTCTTCTTGCAATGATGATTTTGGGTGAGCAGTGCGATGTCATAACTTACTTTTCAATTACTATTACCCTAGTTGGCATTGCTTTAACTTTGTTTGGAGAGAGGGATGGAGAAGCTTAATTTAGCATTTATAGAGAGTTTTCTTGGTGGCTGCAATGTTTGATGTGGATTATGAATTGAAAGTCTTGAAAAGAATTGTTGAAATTGACACGGATGTGATGAAGAAGACTGGCTATGTCGAATGTGCGAGGATACTGAGGGAGGAAGCTGAAGCGATTGGATTGGGAGTTGAAGTTTACGATAGTAAGGATTATGCTGGAGATGGAATTTCAAGGCCAAATTTAGTAGCAACTTTGGATGTAGGTGCAGATAAGACTTTAGGAATAGTTACGCACTACGACGTTGTACCTCCAGGGGAAGGGTGGACTTACCCTCCATTCAAGTTAACTGTGGTTGATGACAGGGCTTATGGTAGAGGTGCTTCTGATGACAAGGGAGCTATAGCAACTGCACTTGGAGCTTTAAAGCGAGTCTCTGACAAGTCTAAGTTTAATGTTAAACTGATGATGAGTCCAGATGAGGAAGTTGGAGGTAAATTTGGAATAGGATACTTAGTCAATGAAGTTAAGGTTCAATGTGATGAAGTAATCATTCTCGACGGCGGCCCAGAGGCAGTTTCTATTGGAGCTTCAGGAATTATTCGAGGAACAATTAGAGTTAAAGGAACTCAAGGGCATGCAGCGTATCCGCACTTGTATTCAAACCCCATTTATGGGCTGATTACATTCCTTGACAAGTTCAGGCGTTTCTCAGAAGTTAGAGCTAAGAAGATCTCGAGGATACCTGCTCCGCCCGGATCGCCACTTCCCTATTTATGGGGTAGATTTTCAATAACTGTTTTAAGAGCTGGAGAAAAGGAGAACGTGATTCCAGGGGAGGCAATAGCAAAATTTGATTTAAGAGTACTACCAGACGAGCCTGTTGAAGAAGCATTAACTGAGCTCAAAGCATTCTTCCTAGCAGTTAAGCAGGAAACTCAAGTTGACGCTGAACTAGTAGACATCAGAGGTGGAGGAAACTGGTGCATCGATCCAGAGCACCCGATGGCTAAGGCATTTCAAAAAGCTGCTAGTAAAGCGTATGGTGAACTCATACCAATCGCCGGAGAATTCGGAGGTAATGATGGCAGGTACTTCGCACCTAAAGGTATACCAACCATATCGTATGGTCCACTCAGGAGAGGAACAAATTACCATGGAGTTGATGAGCACGTATATTTGAAAGATGTAAAATGTGTCAGAGATGCCCTAGTATACTACTTAACTGAAGACTTCTAAGCCTCTCTTTGCATTTCAGTTATTTTATACCGTAACTTGATCGTCAAAAAACTTATAAGTATAAAGTAGGCAAAATTGCCTATGTGATGAAAACTAGGAAATTAGCTCTAGCTGCAAACTTTGCCGCATCAGCTGTAGCACTCAGATTTGTGAAGCATTCGATAGTAGGTCCAATTCAATTCATCAACTTTCCATGCGCTTTCACTGTAGTTGCAGGCTCACTCCTAGGGCCAGTCTATGGCTTTGTTGTAGGAGTTTTGTCATTTATTGTTTCTGACATCTTTCTAGGACTAGGAGTTTGGACTATCGTTACAAGTTCGCTTTGCGGTTTAATTGGAGTTATAAGTGGATTGATCTGGAATGGTAGGAAGGCGTCGAACGTGGAAGTTCTAGTGATGTCTTACACTCTATATTTAATGTATGACATTTTAACTTCATTTCTCCTATACTTACCATTAATGCCTCCACTTGAAGCATTCACGATAGGAGTTTTAGGATTGTTTTTGCCAGTTATGGGAGGCTACTTGTATGCTGTTGGGCCTATAACTGAGTTTTCGTCTGCTTTTATTACTTCAATATTAGTTGCTAAAATCAATGGTTTGGGTGGTGGTGTTGTCGAAGGCTAAATATCCTTGGATTGTTGCCGGATTAATCTTGGTCTGGGCTATAGTGGCAACTATAGCTGCCGCCTACTACTATAATAAGTGTGAAGAATTGGGGAGAATGTACTTTGATGCAAGTAAGACCCTTGGTAAAATTAATGTTAAGTTAAATGAACTTGTGGATGGCTTGATGGAAGCACTTGAAAATGCTACTCTAAGTGGAGCGTTTGGCGTTTCATCGAAAATAGAGGATTGCATGGACATTGTAAGGGAAATGTGCGATGTTGCTGGCGGAACTATTAAAGTTAACATTGGAATAGACTATGGTAATGGAAGTAGAGTGTGGTTCAACTTTACCGAAATAAAGCTTGGAGAAACATTGCTGGATGCCACATTGAAAGTAGCTAAAGTTGATTATACCACTTATCCATTTGGAGTTTTTGTAAATTCAATAGAAGGAGTTGCAAATGACCCTGAAAAGTTGATGTTCTGGATCTGGTGGTATTGGGATTCAGATGCTAATCAGTGGAAGCTTGGACCAGTTGGATGCGACAAGTACGTACTTTCTGATGGCTTAACAGTGATTTGGTGTTATGAAAGCACAGCAGTATGGCCTCCAAGTCCACCATAAATTCTGCCTAAAGTTAATATTAACGTCTTAATCAATTGATATTGAGATCATGACAATACTAGAGGATATCATCCGAAGTTGGCGTAAATCTCCTAAAGGTCCACTTCCTCGGATAAATGAGCTCAAAGTGCTCGTAGCATTAAAGGTTATTGAGAAGAAGGGCCCCATTGGAAGGTATGAGCTCTCTCGAAAGCTAAACTTAAGTCAAGGAGTAGTTAGAGGGCTAATTGAAAGATTAAGAGCTAGAGGATTAATTTTAGTAGCGAAGAGAGGATGCACTTTAACTGAAGAGGGAGAAAGAGCTATTCAGGATTATCTTAAGGCTAAGAATATAGTTGATTATGAAGAGCTCGAAGCACCTAGGATATCAAGGTTAGCTCCAGGAAAATTCGTGGTAGGAATTAAAATTGCAGGTGGAGCAGAAAAAGTTGTGGATGGAATTCTGCAGAGAGATGAGGCTATAAAGATTGGAGCAAGTGGAGCTACTACACTGATAGTTAAGGGTGGAGAAATTCGATTTCCCAAAACATGCGAAGCAATAGGTGAAATCTACGCTGAAGAAAATGCATACTTGAAAGATAGGTTTAAAGTTCAAGATGGAGATGTAATTATACTCTGCTGGGCTGAAGACGAAGCAAGAGCATTTGAAGGTGCTGTTAGAGCAGCCCTAACACTCTTCAAATGAGTTGCTGAGCCTCTCAGCTTGCAAGTTCAACAACTTAGATTGCGCCTAATCTTTAACTTTTGAAATTAGAAATGCCACTACAGCAATTATGAGACATGCAATCAATACTAGGACTATAGTTGAAAGTAAATCAAAATAAAAGCTCAACTTCATGAACAAATTATTTCACCTCAGCCTCCATCTATTGAAGCATATCTTTGAGCAAAATTGAGCTTCACAATTATTTTTGTGTCATTTAATTTAAGCTTAGTGCAAAAATATTGAGGATTTTTTACATAAATAATTAAAATAATTTTGTGCATTTGCAAGTTTTAAAGATAATAATTTATTATAATGTAGCCCAAGCCTCGAGACTTGCTTTGACTTTTATTTGCATAAATTAGTTATACTTGTTTAAGGAAGATTTGAAAGAGTGATTCAGTTTGCTGAGTGAGGTTAGAATTAAGAG
>QMRA01000049.1:0-5955 GCA_003649155.1 Thermoproteota archaeon
CCCTAGCATATTTAAAGGACAAGTTTACTCACCTATGACTTGAAAATAGCATACTGTCCTTCAATTACTCTGGCCTCAACACAACCATCTTTAATTTTGCCATAAATCACTACCTTTTCACCCTTACGAACCAATGCTACACCTTTAAAGCGAACTTCATATCCAGATATTCTGAAAACAGTCATATGACCATGATCCTCCTCAATAATCCTACTACTTATAGACCACGCCCATCCGGCTGCATAATAAATGACCTCGGGTTTATCTTCAACTACTCCTTTAAACTTAACTTTATAGCCATCTAAGTTAGCTAAATCTTTAATGGAAACTACATAGTACCTTTCTCCATCAAACTCCACTTCTGGAAAATTCGGTTTCTCCTTCTTCCACAGCATTTCGAACCCTATAGTAGCTATAAATCTGAAAAATTAAGGTTAACTATGTCACTTCAGTAGCAAAATTCGAGGTCTAAGTCTAATTTCTGAGCTAGATTTCTAATCTTTACTTTCAAATCCGCATAATATTCATCGTATACATTCTCATTAGAAAGTATTTTTTCAATCTTCCCTTTAATATCTGGATAGTACAACATAAATGCACGCATAATGTGAGGTTTATTTCCAGCTTTCACATTTAGCTTATCTACAATTACGTAATCAACATTTATTTTAGATAGCTTCGTGAGAAGCTTCTCGATTGAAAATTCGCTTATTATAGGGATTAATGGCCCTAAAAAAGCATAAGTACAGATCTTTGCTTCTTTCAATTTTTGCATGGCAGCTATTCGCCTATAAATTGAAGGTGCTTTTGGCTCGAAAGCTCTTCTTACATTTTCATCTAATGTTATTACTGTTAAACCGACATCAGCATCACTGAATTTTTTAATTAAATCTAGGTCTCTAATTACTAAATCAGACTTAGTCAATATGATAAGTGGATAATCTTTTGAGGATAGGATGGTTAATATTCTTCTCGTGAGCATATATTTTGCTTCCACTAGTTGATACGGGTCAGTTACACTACTTAGTAAGACTCTTCCACGTTTACTTCTTCTCAACTCTTTAAGTAGAACTGTTGGAGCATTAATTTTAGCGTGGACAAATTCCCCCCACATCAAGTTTGAAGGTAATTTTCTGAGCATGTACCTCGCATAGCAGTATGTGCAACCGTGAAGGCATCCAAAATAAGGATTAATTGAGTAATCTGCACCGTAAATCTTACTTCTACTTAGAATCGATTTGCAGTAAATCTCCTTAATTTGCAATTATCTTGCACCAATTAGCATCAAGACATATCATAATAAATTTATTTTGCAAAGCAGATGATTATTCGAAGCATAATGCCCATGAAGAAAAGAAAGAAATTTGTAAAGATAATTAAGAGGAAAATTCCATGGATCCAGCACGTATTAGATGACGTTAGAAATGCATTAGACTTAAATTTAACTGAAAGCGACTTAAAAGTTAAAGTTCCCAGTAGAAGCTTATGCATATACTGCCGAGGAACCAAGAAGCTATGCGGCAAGTCCAGGTGCCCAGTAATTATGAAAATGTACTCCTACCTTAAAATTAAGCCTTTAATTAACAGTTTAGAACTTGTAGGATATTCGCCTCCAGCAGTTTTTGTTGGAAGATATGGTTATCCTAAAGTTTATGCTGGACCACTCGTCCCTCCAGTTATTGGAGATACCCACATTTACGATTATCCTGAAAAATGGCTGAACATGAACATCGATCAAATAGTTGATATGAGGTTGAAGCTAATTAGAGGTAAATTCCTAGTTAATGTAAAGAAATTTGAAGAAGCTGGAAAACTAATGAACATAACTCTAGAATTAGCATTATCAGCAAATTCAGTTGAAGCTGACGCGACATTTAAGAAAAAGCCTACAAAAGCCATCGTACTCGACGACCAAATACAGCCTATGGGCCCTTCAGCTCCACTTAAGAAACTTGAAATTTCAAATCCAAAGTGGGACAAGAAGCTTGAAAAGGCATTCTACGATTATGACTTAAAAGCTTCCGAAGCAATTTTACAGCTCCATAAAAGTGGAGTGCCAGTGTCTAAAATTCAAAGGGCATTCAGCGTAGGAGCATTTGGGCTTAGAAGGTTAAGGCGACTAGTACCAACCAGGTGGAGTATAACAGCTGTTGACAGTATAATTTCAAGAGAAATTCGAGATGAAATAGTTAAGAGAAGCCCAATAATAAATGAATACAGAGTTTACGAAGCAAATATGTTGGGCAATAGGTTTATCGTTTTATTGATGCCCGAAGCTTGGAGCTACGAGTTAATTGAAGCTTGGTATCCAGGGTCAGCTTGGAATCCTAACAGGAAGTACATTGCAATAGGAGGGGACTGGGAAGGCTATGCTGGACGTACTACATATGCCAAAATTGGTGGATGCTACTACGCAGCTAGACTTGCAGTTACAGAATACTTGTCGAGAGAAGGTAGGCAAGCATCAGTACTAGTTTTAAGAGAAGCTTACCCAGACTACATACTTCCACTAGGAGTTTGGAGCGTTAGGGAAAGTGTGAGAAGTGCTTTGGAAAACAAGCCAGTTAAATTTGACACTCTTGAAGAAGCGCTAAAACACATTTCCACTCGGCTTAGAATAAGCATGAAATACTGGATTGAAACTAGTGAATTGCTTAAAAATGCATTAATACAGAAGAAAATCACTAGCTACTTAAAGTCAAGGAAAGCCACTTGAATTTGTGGAAGTGAAAGAGTTGGAATTCGCATCACTCAGAGAAAGAATATTGGAAGTATTAAAATCTTCAAATGAACCACTAACAGTTAATGACATAATTGCAATATTAGACTTAGAGCCTTCTAGAAGGAGCGAAGTTTACGAGCACCTTATGCACATAGCCAAAACAATTAGGGCAAAATCACATGGACAGGAACAGCTCGTAATGATACCTCCAAAATGCAAAAACTGCGGATACATATTCACTAGCTTAAAGAAAGCCAAGAAACCAAACAGGTGTCCCAAATGTAAAAGTGAAAGAATATCTCCGCCAGCATTTATGATTATTAGGAAATAGGCAATTTAGCAGTCCACCTCAACTCGATCAACCTCATTTAAGTTAATGACATAATCTGAAAAATTGATTAACTTCATCATCATTAACCTCTCGTTGCGGCTAATACCACTACCCAGATCTTCTTTTAACGATTTTCCAAAATACCCATTCGCTATGAAAGTGCTTGCTTTCCCCAAGACCTTCGGTAATAAGCCTAAACTCCCTACTTGAAAGTAAAGTGTAATATCATTAATAACCAATATTGGAGTAGGATTCTCCAAAAACTTCAATAGCAGAGCTTCACACTTAACTCTATTATATTGAGCAAGTCTAATAATTTCATCTACATTTCTTCCAGTTAACCTAGGAGCAGCTATTGTATCAGAATAGTAGTTTATACCATTCAATTTCATGCCAAAGTCAGTGAGTTTCCCACCAGCTTCAATGTCTCCCATTAAAATCTTACTTGGAGCAAAATCTAAAATTGTAATTTCATTAGAGAAGCCTAGTTCCCTTAACTTTTTTATAATTCTTAGAGTGAGCAATGTCTTACCTCTGCCTACATCTCCAATAATTATCGTCCGTTTACCTATGAGCGAGTCTACTTTTAGCCTCATCACGACGAAATACTCATAAATCAATTTAAGTCTAACCAAAATAGATTAAGTATGAAGAGTGAAAGCGCTCTTAAAAAGCAACTGCGAAAACTAGCTTTAACAGCCGTATTTTCAGCATTAGGGGTAATTCTATCCCCAGCATTCTTCGTCGTTGGGCCGACAAAGTGCTATCCATTTCAGCATATGATAAATGGGCTAGCAGGAGTTCTCCTAGGACCTTGGTATGCAGGGCTTTCTGCACTAATCACTGGAATCATCAGAAACATGCTTGGAACAGGAACAATATTCGCATTTCCAGGAGGAATTCCAGGAGGAGTTGTCGTTGGACTAGTGTACAAGCTAATTCGAAGAGATGAAGCGGCGCTGTCAGAGCCAATTGGTACATTCATCGGAGCTTTAATTAGCGCGTTTATCGTTGGTCCTGCAGCAGGCAAAACAATGGCGCCAGAAGCTTTCATAGTAGCATTTTTGGCAAGCAGCATTCCTGGATCAATACTAGGATATCTAGCGCTAAAAGTTGTGAAAAAAGCTGTAAAAATTCAATGAGAATATTTTGTGCGATTGCACAAAATTTATATCCAACCTCATTAAGCGAATATTTGGGGTGAGAAAATGGCTTGGGGTTGGGGTAGAGGAAGGAGGGGTTGGATCGGCCCATGGCCAGGTAGAGGCCCATTTAGCCATCTGCCGCCATGGATGAGGCCAGGATGGCTATTTGGCAGAGGAGCATGCTGGTGGCTCTTCGGAGCACCATGGGGACTAAGATGGTACTACCCAATGTTTTACCCAATGTACTATCCATATTACATGTACTACCCATGGATGAGCTGGTGGATGTACTACCCAATGTATTACACTCCTTGGATGAGGCCATGGTGGTGGTAGGGAAATGATGCCCTACTACTGGTGGTACTACTCACCATATTACTATCCACTCGCATTCCCACCAATGACATTCATCTACGACCTGTACAACCTAATGCTAGCCACGTACTACTGGAAGCTATACATCGAAACCTTCAGAATGGCTATGGAGACTTGGAGCAAAAGCTTTGAGGCAATGTTCAAAGCCCTCGAAGCTCAAAGTAAAACATCAACAACATAATATACTTGAAAATGTAAGATGTGGAGGGGAATCACAATGTACGGCTATGGTTATGGTAGAAGGAGAAGAATGAGAATGTGGCAATATTGGTATCCGCCGCCACCTCCACCGTGGATGTATGCTCCTCCTCAACAACAACCTACTCAGCAACCAACCCAGCAAGCTCAACCAGCTCAGCAACCTGGAATGCCTCAATACATGTACCCGCCATATCCAGCATATCCATTCTTCATGCCACCGCCACCACTAACTCCCGAAGAAGAGCTAGAAATGCTCGAAGATTACAAAGCAAGTTTAGAGGAAGAAATTGAAGATATTAAGGAGGAGCTTAAGGGAGTAGAAGAGAGAATTAAAGAATTAAGAGAAATGCTTAAGAAAAGAGGAGAGGTGTAACTGCTACTTCAGCTCTATTAAATAAATTCCATACTTTTTTATCTCTTCAACATCATAGTATCGAGCTAAATCTACTTTGTGAACTTTCTTGACAATTTTAGTTACTTTACGACCAGTATACTGCCTCTTAATTGGATCCCATTCTCTGAGAACAAGTATGTCTCCATCTGAAATTTCGAAGTCTGCAAGTCTAACTTCAACATTCTTCTCTCCACTAACTACCTTTTCAAACCATTCGGGAAGAATCTTCTTCTCAATTATCCTCGTCAAGATTTCTCCTCAAATAAATATTGGATTACGCTAGTGCTCTTTTTAGCTCTCTACTTAGTTCTTCATAACGCTTAATGTCTTCTGGCCTTAAGCTTGGAGGTACAACTTTTAATGCTTCTTCAAAGTGACGCATTGATACTGGACGAACTTTGAACTCCTCTCTAAGTGCTAGAAGTACAGCTTCTCTACAAACCGCCTCGATATCTGCGCCAGTATATCCCTCGGTTTTCTCGGCAAGTTTTTCAAGGTCAACATCTTCTGCTAATGGAGTATTTCTTAAGTGTATCTTGAATATTTCTAGCCTCGCCGCCTTATCAGGTGGTGGGACATACACCAGTCTGTCAAATCTTCCAGGCCTTAGAAGCGCTGGATCTATAATGTCAGGCCTATTTGTGGCAGCGATCACAACAACGTTTTGTAATGGAATGATTCCATCCATCTCTGCAAGCAGCTGATTTACCATTCTATCAGTAACTCCAGTCGTGTCGGTTCGATATCCTCTTGCGGGGGCTATTGAGTCTATTTCGTCAAAGAAGAC
>QMRA01000050.1:0-5919 GCA_003649155.1 Thermoproteota archaeon
CCCAAGTACTACATTTGTAAGGCATCGGTAAAATGCAATTGGACAGAAGTTGAAGAGAAAATTGAGAAAACCATTAGAAAATGGAGGGAGATTGCAAACTTAGACTTAACCGATGGAGTAAAAATAATCGGAGGCGACTGGTGGATATTAATGAGACCTTCAAAAACTGAGCCAGTACTCAGAATCATGGCTGAAGCAAAAAACCAAGATGAAGCTTCAAAACTAGTAAAAGAAGTCGTCAACACGATCAAGTAATATATACCTCTAATCGAATATAATGATAGTATATCAGCTTGAAGTGTACACTTATGAGTGAAGAAGAAGTAAAGGTATTGGAGATTAAATCAGGAGACTACATTATCCAACTAACAAATATTAAGTTAAGGATTAAATCTGGACCACTCCTAGATCCATTCCTCAAAATATTTGGATTCTCAGACTTTTCAAAGATGCCACTTAAAAAAAGCATTCTGTGGGCTGCAGACATTGAAGAAATACCTATCAGAAGCATAAAGTCGATCTCAATAGAGAATGGAAAGCTAAAGATTACGTGGACAAAAATTGAAAACTCAAGACATAAGAGGCCTAAAGAAACTAAAATTAAGCTAAAGCCCTTCCAAGCAGAAATGATTAGAGAAGCCATTTTAAGGCTAATTAAAGGTGAAGACCCCCAAAGACTATCCGCTGAGTACTCCAAGTATACCCTCGGCTACTTCAAAGTAATAGAAGATGAAAAAAGCATCGTAATAGTGAAAGATGACGTCATAGAAGTTCACGACCCCGAAATGTACAAAGTAATCCATGGAAAAATACCACTCATAGCTCCAATACCAGCTCTAACTCAAGCCACCCACATATACGCGGATAAAATATTGATTGACAACATCTCAAAAGTAGATCTAATAGAAAGAGAAGATAGAGAAAAACTGTGCACCGTTATTTTTAAACTTAAAAGTGGCAAAGAAAAGAAGGTCACATTTAAGAGCAAGATAAATGCTGAAAAGTTGGTCGAAATCGTAGAAACGAACATTGAAATTAAACAGAAGTTTAAGAGAACTACGAGAGAATACCTAGAGAAGCAACCCATAATGCGATATGAGCCTTCTTATGATCAGAAAATGCGCACTCTTCAAGATGCAGCTAGCTTTTTAGCTTTATTCATGATAGTATACGTAGTGCTCACAGAGCTCCTATCAAAAACACTCCAGACAATACTTTTAAGCATGGCACTAGCATTAGCTGCAACAGTTATCTTGAAGAGAATTAGAGGAGACTAAGCTTAATGCAAGGTGGGACGACCATGATTAAACTGCTTGTTTGGCTATGCACCTATAAGTGCAATCTAAATTGCACTCACTGCTACGTTAAAGGAAGAAATACGATGGAATTAAGCACCGAAAAAGCGCTAAAGCTAATTAGTGAAATAGCAGAAGTCAACCCCAGACACTTCTCAATAAGTGGAGGCGAGCCACTACTTAGAAAAGACCTATTTCAACTTTTACAAGCTAGCCGAAGCTTCGGGATAAATACAAGCATAGTTACAAACGGCCTACTTTTAAGGGAAAAGGAAGCAAAAAAGCTAAGCAGCTTAGGTGTGCATGTATACATAAGCCTTGACGCAGCTTCACGCAAAACAGCAAGCAAAATAAGAGGAGAGGAAGCATGGAGCCTAGCTTTAAGAGCAATTGAAAATATGAGAAATGCTGAAACAGAATTCTCAACAATAATGACTGTAATGCAGGAAAATTACCTTGAAGCAGGAAAATTTGTAAAATACTCAGCAGAAATCGAAGCAGAATACGCATCTTTAATACCAGTAATACCAAGTGGAGCAGCAAGAGAAAAAACCATAAAGCCTGACCAGCTAATTCAAGCATACAGGCTAGCTGAAGAAAAAGCTGAAGAACTAGGATATCCTGTAAGCTTCTGGTGCACCCCCTACCTCAAGTGGATCAAGAAGTCCAAGTACATATACGTTGGAGGATGTCCAGACAATGCAATTGACATCGACCCAGAAGGCAACACCCTACTTTGCGATGTACTAACGATAAAGATCAACAACGTGATAAAAATTGGACTAAAGCGTGCATTAAACGAGTACATGAAACACCCTATATCACTTAAATTCAAAAATCCATCAAATCTAACAGGCAAGTGCAGGAGCTGCAAGTATAGAGAAAAGTGCGGAGGAGGATGCAGAGCAAGAGCACTTCTAGCCTACGGAAACTTCTCCTCACCAGACCCATTATGCCCATTGCACACCGAAGTTGCAGCACCTCTTAACCGATCAAATTAAATACTAACAACGATGATAATTCGCCGCGATGACGACGGAATATGGAGCTCAGAGCGAATATGGAAAACTCGTTAAAGTCATAATGCATGTTCCAGGTGAAGAAATAAATTTAGTTGACGGGCAAAATAAGAACGACTACTTATTCAGAGAAGTACCTGACCTCGAAAAGCTCAGAGAAGAGCACTATAAATTAGTGGATACGCTGAAAAGTGAGGGAGTACAAGTCATACTTTTAGAAGAAGTACTGAAAGACACGAATCTAATAGAAATAATCGAAATGTGCCCAAACGCATTCTTCACAAGAGACGCTGGAACAGTAACTAAGCTAGGAGCAGTAATCGGAAGAATGGCTAAGCCATGCAGAGCCGCTGAACCACTAATAATGATGGAAGCACTGAGAAAAATCGGCATTCCAATAGCACTCAAAATAGAGGCTCCAGCTACATTCGAAGGAGGAGATGCAGTATGGCTAGACGAAAAAACGTTAATGATTGGCTATGTGACGAGGACAAGTGAAGAAGCAGTGAATCAGATAAAAGACCTAGTT
This sequence comes from Thermoproteota archaeon, assembly GCA_003649155.1. Classification (GTDB taxonomy): domain Archaea; phylum Thermoproteota; class Methanomethylicia; order Culexarchaeales; family Culexmicrobiaceae; genus Culexmicrobium. Next base: position 2,844 of record QMRA01000050.1, read on the forward strand.
TTAGGTAAAGTTGCTGAAAAAGTGATTGCAGTTCCACTAACTAAAGACAGAGTCCACCTAGACGGAACACTAATGATCATCTCAAGAGAAGTCGCAGTCTCAAGACTACCAGGCATTTCAACATATCCCAGCAAAATATACAGCAAAGATGGAGTAAAGCTAGTTAACCTAGCAAAGTGGCTGAGAAGTCAAGGCTACGAAATAATTGAAGTCAACAATAGAGAAGACAGGCTCTTCGGAGCAAACCTACTCTGCATAGGAGAATGCAAAGTCCTATCATACGGATGGAATAGAAGAGTCATGAAAGAGCTTGAAAAAAGAGGATTTGACGTAATTGGAATCGAAGGATATGAACTAATAAAGGCTGGAGGCGGACTTCACTGCATGGTCCTACCAATACTCAGAAGATAAAAGTACTATGCAAAAACTTAATATGCCAAATAAAATCAACTTAGCCACCGTGATGATGAAATGACGCTGGAACTCGCGACAGCAGGGGTAATAGCGCTATTCACAGGGCTAATTTCATCAATGCTAGGCATTGGCGGAGGAGTAATACTAGTCCCAACATTCAACTTGATAGTAGGCTTACCAATAAAAAGAGCCATAGGAACAACAAAGTTCCTAATACTTTTCACATCAACATCATCAGCACTAGCACACTACAGATATAGAAGAATAGACTGGAAAATAGGATTAATACTAGAGTCAACAACAATTCCAGGATCAATATTAGGAGCATATTTAGTTCAAATACTACAACCTGCAATTCTAAAGCTAATCTTAGGAGTAATCTTAATCATCACAAGCATAAACATGGCCACAAGAAAACGTGCAAAAAACGACTACAAGTCCAAAAGAGAAGGAATACTTAAGAGAAGAATTGAAACTAAAGACGGAAAAGTTTACGAGTACGCATTTTCAGCTAAAAGAATAATCACAGCAATAATTTTGAGCTTCATAGCTGGAATAGTAGCAGGCGTAACTGGACTTGGAGGAGGAGTAGTAAAAGTTCCAGTAATGAATCTCATACTAGACATGCCAATCCACATTTCAACCGCAACTTCATCATTCATGATCATGTTGACAACGCCGCCAACAGTAGCTGTACACGCAATTCTAAACCACATCGACTATTTGAAAGCAATAATAGCAATACCAGGATTAATAATCGGATCCCAAATCGGAGGAAAAATCGTCGGAAGAGTAAAGTCGATCACATTGAGGAGAATGTTTGCCATAGTAGTCTTAATATCAGCAGTAAAAATGATATACGATGCAGCAATTCAGCTAGGAATAAGCTAACATAAAGTAAATTAGATCCACTGCAACCTAGTAAAGCGATGACTAGAAAAATCACAGTACTAATTCAGCCAATAGGACATGTCGATAAACACTCGATAAAGCAACTCGCAGAAGACTTAAATTCAAAACTAGAATTTTTCACCACAACAATTTCAACATACGAATTCCCACTCCCAAAAGACGCATATAATCCACTGAGAAAACAGTATTACTCACCAATAATACTGAAAAAGCTTTGCACAAAATTATTGAAAGAGCCATTCAACAGAATCCTAGGTGTTGTAGACGTAGACCTCTACGTTAAAGGTTTAAACTTCATATTTGGAGAAGCTCAACTTAAAGGCAAATGCGCAATTATATCTCTATACAGACTTGAACCAGAATTCTACGGTGAAACTGAAAACAGCAACCTATTTCATGAAAGAGCTCTAAAAGAAGCTGTTCATGAATTGGGGCACACTCTCGGCTTATTTCACTGCCCAAACAAATTTTGCGTAATGCACTTTAGCAACAGCATATGGGATACAGACGTTAAGAGCTACAATTACTGCAGTAAATGTAAAGTCAAGCTCATGAAGCTCATCAGTCAGATGACTTAGCACTTGAAATGCGGTTCACCAAAATGATAATCTTAGAAGCGGTAACCCTAATTGCCTCTGATCCGCCCCATAGATCTATAATTACTTTCTCCAATAAATGCACCAATAAAAGGTTAGTTTATAATTAGATAAAAATATTATTCTAATTAGCTTTTATGTATTTACGTATAATGTCAGCTAATTCTTCATACTCAGCCTTTGAAAGCTTTTTCTCTTCATGTGGCTCAGCCCAAATAGGTTTACCCCAAAGTGGATCTAATTTAAATCTAGGAATTAAGTGCCAATGTAGATGGGGGACAATATTACCTAAAACTGCATAGTTCATCTTGTCAGGCTTAAATGCCTTTTCCAACGCATTGGCAACTCTGATCATATCTTCAAAGAAAGCCAATCTGTCATCTCTAGATAATTTGTATAGCTCAACTTCATGCCACTTCAAAATCACCAAGCACCTACCATAGAAATATTGGTCACGGTGTAAAACTGCAATTGAAACATCTAGATCGCAAATTTTGAGCGGAAAACCTTCTTGAAGCATTTTACAGAACAAGCAGTTTGGATCGTATTTTGACGCCATTTAATCACCATGCAACTTATAAGAATATAGAATAATAGCATTTTGCAAGGTAATGCTATTAGGAGCGAAATAAAATGAGCGGTATAGACCTAGTTAAAAAATTCATTAAGGATAAAGGTGTTAAAGCGGAAATACTTTTATTCCAAGGAACAGTTGAAAGTGTTGAAAAAGCTTCAATAGCATCTGGCGTCAAGCCATCACAGATCATTAAAACTTTATTGCTTAAAGCTAATGGCGAAGTAATTGCAGTACTTCTACCAGGAAATAAGCGATTAGATTACAAAAAGTTAAAAGCACAATTGAAGGCAAGGAAGGTTCGCCTACTCTACCCTGAAGAAGTAAAAAAGATCAGTGGCATGAATATAGGAGAAGTTTCACCACTTACTCACGCCATATCAAAACTTAAAATCATTGCTGACACTGCTGTCCAAGAATTAGGCGAGGTACTTGTCGGAGGAGGATCCATTAAAAGTCTAGTTAAGATAGAAGCTCAGGATCTTATAAAAACATTAAACCCTAAGATAGGAGACATCTCAAAATAACCATATAATAAGAAGGAAGTGGCTTATATTAAGATTTGAAAACCACTTAATAC
>QMRA01000051.1:0-5847 GCA_003649155.1 Thermoproteota archaeon
CTGTTATGCAGTTGGGGCATGCTCTTATGAAGCACATTTCGCATTTGATCATGTCTTCATCTTTTACCTCTGCGCCGCAGATGGGGCATCTAACCATATAGTTCACCTTGCTATTTAGTGTCTTCTTTCAAAATTTATTTGTTACTTTACCATTCTTGGAGTTTTATGCTTACTTTATAACTTCAGTTGTTGTAAGCTATTTACAATTAATTGAAGTTTACCTTTGCATTGATGGTTTGACTTGTCGTAGTCTCGGCTGCTCTTAAACATTTAAATCTTCGATGCGTTTTCCTTAGGTCTTGGGTTTGAGGAATGCTGCTCGAGGTTAGAGACTTACACGTCGTGGTTGGCGGTAAGCTGGTTTTGGATGGAGTTAACTTGAGTGTAGATTATGGTGAGACGGTTCTTCTACTTGGCCCTAATGGCTCGGGTAAGACTAGTCTGCTTCAAGCGATCATGGGGAATCCGAAGTATGAGGTTGTTAAGGGCTCAATCATATTTAGAGGTAGAGATGTAACTGACCTCCCTGTGGAGGAGAGGGTTAGGCTTGGACTAGCTTTATCCTTCCAGTTCACGCCGAAAATTAGAGGATTAACTGTTAGGGAGCTACTTGAAGAGATATGTGAAAAGAGGAGATTTTCCTCTAATGATATTCAATTGCTGGTTTCGGCGTTGAACGTCAAGCACCTCTTGGATAGGAGCTTGAATGTTGGGTTTAGTGGTGGGGAGATGAAGAAAGTTGAGCTCCTCCTTCTCCTAGCTCAAAAACCTCTCCTCGCACTGCTGGATGAGCCTGATTCTGGTGTTGACGTCGAGAACATCGCGGTGTTGGGTAGGGTGCTGAACTACTACTTGAATGGGTCTTACGGTGATTTTGAAAGTTCATTGCCGAGTAGGCCGTCGGCATTAATAGTCACTCACTTGGGTTACATCGCGCGCTTCCTCAATGCTTCAAGAGCTTATGTTGTGATTGACGGTAAAATCGTATGTCACGGCAAAGCGGAGGACGTAGTTGACGTCATTCTTAAGCATGGTTTTGAGAAGTGCATAGCGTGCTATAGGGGGCGAGCCCTTCAGTGTTGAGAGAGATAGCTCTTAAAGCTAAAGCGGCATTGAGTAAGCCTGCTAAATATGGAGTTGACGTCGACTTAACCGCCTATAATTTTAAAATTCCGCCTCGGCAGTTGATTGGTAGTTTAAATGAGCTTCCTGACGATGTGAAGAGGTCTGCTCCATCTGTTGGGCTGGACATCACTGAGGCTGGAAGGTCTGGGAGTTACTTTCAAATTGATGCCTCGCCTGTCTACGTGAAGTCTAGAGTGCAGGGATTAACTGTTATGCCTCTGTCCGAAGCCATTAATGACAGGTCTTTTATTGATAATTACTACTGGAAGGCTGTGGATGTTGATTTAGATAAGTTTACTGCAGCTGCTGAGCTCTACGGTGGAAAGGAAGGTTATGTAATAATTGCTGGTAGGAATGTTGTAGTTGAAAATCCAGTTCAAGCTTGCTTATACATGAGCGAGCCTAGAGCTCTTCAAGCTCCACATAACATCATAGTTGCAGAGGAAGGGAGCACTTTATATGTAGTGACTGGCTGCGCAACCAGGCCTAGAATTGCTGGCCTTCACGCTGGAGTGAGCGAGTTTTATGTGAAGAGGAATGCCACTGTCGTATTTATCATGATTCATAATTGGAGTAGGCATACCCACGTTAGGCCTAGAACTGGAGTTGTGGTTGAGGATGGTGGAACTTTCATAAGCTACTACGTCAACATGGGCTTTACTAAGAGTTTGCAGACATTTCCGAACGTTTACTTGAGGGGGGCTGGAGCAAAGGCGGTGTTGCACACGGTTATTTTGGGGTTAGGATCTTCGAAGATTGATGTAGGTGGCTTCATAGCTTTAGAAGCTGAGGGCACGAGTGGAGAGATATCTTCGAGAGTTGTAGCTAAGGATGAGGTGGAAGTAGTTGCTAGAGGTAAAATTGGCGGCTACGCTAGGGGTGGTAGGGGGCATGTGGAGTGCAGTGGCCTACTACTATCTAAGCACTCAAGCATAAGGGCTATACCTGAGCTCGAGGCTAAAGTCAAGGACGTCCAATTAACTCACGAGGCGGCTATTGGAAAGCTGGCTGAGGAAGAGATTTTCTACATTCAAGCTAGGGGTTTCACGCGGGAGGAGGCAGTGTCAATGCTCATTAGAGGATTTTTGAAAGTGAGGATGGAGGGGTTGCCGCCGATACTGGAGAAGTACGTTAACTACGTGACGGAGTTGACTGCCTCTAAACTTTGACTTATAGTAGATAACTTTGCTATTTACTATTGAGTTGTTATTGGGGGTAGGCTAACTCAAGTTTCCCTCGTTTTTTGGTTTGGGTTGGCATCCATAGTGCTTTGATTTTGTCGTTAATTGATTTTGGCTTTTCGCGGCTGTTTGGATATGTGGGTTTGTAGTGGGTTATTTCGAAGGCTACTACTGGTACTTCTAGCTCGAAGTTGTTGAGCACTTGGGGGTGAATTTCACCTATGATGCCTACAGCTTCGCCGTTAACTATTATGGCCGCCGTCCTACCCGGGATGAATGAGGGGTGCTCCCACTTTTTCAGCTTGAAGTTTACTCCCAAGTCTACTGCTAGTGCTTGTAGGATTCCTTGGATTTCTGTGAACGTGGCTTTTGAGGATGCTACTGCTGCAGCTGTATTCCTCAGCACTTCAATTCTGCCATTTACTGGGACTGCTACATATCCTATTTCGAATATTTTCTGCGGGTAGGCTACGTGCTTGTTTTGTGATAGGAAGCGCATGAGGTGTGGTGTTATCCAGCGCCTGTAGACGTTTAAGTCTAATGTTATTGGGTTTTCTATTTCGACGAGCTCTAAGTTGTCTAGGTTCATTAATTTGGCTTGGAGTTTTCGCCCTGATAGTGTGAATGTCATTACTTCTTGGAGGCCTAGTCCTATGAGTGACTGCCTAATTTTTGCCTCTAAAATTTCCATTATTGATGGCTTTCCTACGGTGACTATGTTTGGTAGTTCTGGGGTTAGGTTTGCGTAGCCGTATGCGATGGCTATGTCTTCTGCTATGTCTACCATGTGCATTACGTCAACTCTATATGCTGGGATGAGGACTTCAAGCTCGCTTTTACTTATCTTAGATATTCCGTATCTCATTTTGGCTAGTAGGCGTTTTGCAAGCTTTTCGTCTAGCTTTATGCCTATTAGATTTGAAATTTCGTTGAGGTTTACTTTCATTTTCCTCGGCTCTAGGTTTGGTGTTACTTCCATTCTGTTTTCATATTCTACTTTGACTAGCTCTACTTCTCCTCCTCTGTCTATTAGGTTGAATGCTATGATGTTGAGGGTTTGCTTGACTGCCTTAGCATCAATTCCTGTGAGCTCTATGAATAGGTTTTCACTTTCCTCTGTTACTCTCGTTCTCTCACTGTTTATTATTGGTGGGAAGCTGAATATTCCCTGCTTATCCACGTATACTGGGTAGCCTCCTTTGACTAGGTGCTTGAACTCTATTCCTTTGGGGTGCTTCTCTAAGACTTCTTTTAAGCTCATTTCTATTGGCATGTCTAGCGGGATCATGGTGTCTGTTGGCTTTGCTTCAGTGTATATTATCGGTGGGTGTATGGCTTTTAGGTCGTGGAAGCCTATTGCTACTTTCCTCCTATTTCTGCCTAGGGTGAGGTGTAGGACTTCTTGCATTCTCATTAAGCTTCTAACTGCTCTATCGTCGAGCTTTAATCCCTTGACTACTGCGCATGCTATGTATGGTCTGACTTTGGCGTTGATTACTTTGACGGTTAGCCCTGAATCTCTTAGTGGCTTAAGTGAACTTTCGTGTAGTCCTGGCTCTATCTCCAGGTATCCTTTCAAGGCTCTCGCTAGTCCCTCTACGCTCAGTATGTCTGGTCGGTCTGGTTCAAGCTCGACTGTTAGTTCGTCTCCTTCTATGCCTTTGACTTCTCCTTTAAGTTGGGTTATGACTTCAACTAGCTCTTCTATGCTAACTGGGCCTACCATTTCTCTTAGCTCGCTAAGGTCTATGGTTATGGTTGGCAATTCACCACCTCCATATGGATGGAATTGACTTGCTCCTAAGCCACTCTAGGTTGTTTGTGAATAGCATTCTTATGTCGTCTATGTCTAGTGCTACCATAGCTAACCTGTCGATGCCTAATCCCCACGCTAGGACTGGCACGTCTAGTCCTAGTGGGCGCACGACTTCTGGCCTAAATATTCCTCCTGGTAGTGCTTCTATCCAGCCTAACTTTGGGTGTTTGATGTACCCTACTACGCTTGGCTCTGTGAATGGGAAGTATGCTGGCTGAAACTTTACTTCTTTTATGCCGAATGCTTCGGCTATAGACTTTATGAATCCTATCAAGTGCCTTAGGTTGACGTTTTCCGCAACAACTATGCCTTCACACTGGTTGAATTCTGGGAGGTGTGTTGAGTCGATGCGGTCTGGCCTGTAGTTTCTGTCTATGGTGAATATCTTTTTGGGGAGGTCTTCTGGCTTTAGTACTGATAGGTATCTGGCTGACACTGCTGTTGTTTGGCTTCTCAGAATTAGCCTTAGTGCAAGCCTTGGATCCCAGTGTCCCCAGCCTGTCGAGCCTGTAGTCCACCCACTTTCATGGGTGGTCTTCACTCTCTCCCATATTTCTGGTGGTGCTACTTCACTTACTTGTGCTGTTCCTTTTAGGTAGAAGATGTCGTGTATTCCCCTAGCTGGGTGGTCTGATGGCATGAATAGTGAGTCGCAATTCCAGAAGTTCACTTCTATTGGTGGGCTTGAAACTTCTTCGAACCCTAATCCTATTAGTACTTCCCTGATTTCGTCGATGATCTCCCTGTAGGGGTGCTTCTTGCCTCTCACTGGAATGGTTGTTGGAACTTCGACGTTGTATGGCCTTAAATATACTTTTCTCCACCTGCCTGTGATTATGAGCTCTCTAGTCAGTTCGCTGACTTCCTCTGTCGGCTTAATCAGCTTAGCTACTTCAGCTCCTGTCTTAGTCAGCTTTAATCGCACATGCTTTACTCTTAATTCTCTAACAATGTCTCCTCTTCGCTTGAGTTCTGCTAGAACTTGCTTTTCTTCATGGGATAATTGCTCTCCTCTACTTAGCTTTAGGAGAACTTGCATGGGTAGATATGGCTTCTCAAGGCTTTTCAAACCTTCCTCGGTTAACTTGAGGACTCGCTCCGCATCTCTGCGCTTTATCTCAATCCACTTCCTCTTCAATGCCCAACTTATTCCAAAGGTTGATTCGTCCCTTTCAAGCTCAAGCTCGCTTAATGGTGCTTCTCCACCTGCACTTTTAACTTTGGCTATTAACCTTACTTCTGGGAAGCATGTTTCAATGTACTTCCTACCCTCATCGCCAAGAGTGTATTTCAATTCAACATGCTCTTCCACTTCGACTAATCCCTTGCTTTTGAGTAGCTGGGAAGCCCAGATGACGGCATCTAAACTTATTCCAAGCTCTCTCGCTATATCCTTAGCGTCTACAAAACCTTTCTGTAAACCTATTAGAACGAGCTTCTCCTTGGGGTGGAGGTGGGCGATCACTTCATTTAAATCCTTTTTGGAAATTGGCGCTTCATCACCGTCACCAACAGACATAATTTACACCTAGTTTTAGCTAAATTTTTTACGCTTACGCTTATTAACCTTCATTGGTACGCTACTTTAACCTAACTAAATACTTTGGCTTTTTAATTATGGGTGATATCTTCTGATGTTTTAGTTTGTGGGTCTTCCCTTACTCGTAAAATACTTTTTTCACTTTTCCAGTTGGGGTTTTCTTTTCTATTAGTTCGTCTGTGAGC
>QMRA01000052.1:0-5830 GCA_003649155.1 Thermoproteota archaeon
ATATAAAGCTTAGAGTGGGATCTCCGTGAGAGTGACGTTTGTTGGATCTGGGGGACCTGTGGTAACAGAGAAGAGGTGTTGTCCATGCTTATTAATTGATAAGGACATCTTAATTGACTGCGGCAGCGGCGCTTTGAGGAATTTGAGGCTTTTGAAGGTCAACTTGCTTGACATATGTTACTTGTTGATTTCGCATTGTCATGCAGATCACATTGCAGATGTCGTTCCTTTGCTTTGGGCTATGCAGCTTGATGGAAGACGCAGCGAATTAATCGTAGTTGGTCCGAGTGGTATTCGAAATACTATTCATAAGCTTCTACGCATTTTAAATACCCCTGAAGGTTTCTTAACTTATGATATTGTGATTAAGGAAGTTTCGGGCAGTACATCTTTAAGTGAAATTTCAACTTGCAGTGTTTCTCATACTATTCCTACTCTCGCATATAGAGTTACTAGGGGTGATGTTAGCGTTTGTTATAGTGGCGACACTCGATTTAGCTCTGATCTAGTTAAACTAGCTGAGAATGTTGATCTACTTATTCATGAATCATCATTCAAGAGTAGTCGTGCATCTCTCGCATTTTTAACTGGCCACTCAACTGCAAGTGATGCTGGTAAAGTAGCTCGACTAGCGAAAGCTAGGAAGTTAGCACTATTCCACATATTCCGCGAAGATGAAATTGAATTGGTGGAGGAGGCTTCAGCAAATTATGATGGGGAAGTAATTGTGGCGGAGGATTTCCTAAGTATTGAAGTCTAATTTTGATTGAAATTAAACGATTTGATTTACTGAGGCTTGCGTAGAAATGTGCGCAAAAGACCCTTCATTAAACTTGATCTTTACATTGCCTTGATTATCCTCGTAGAGTAATGCTTAAATTATCCACATCCATTTTTCAATCAGCGCCTGTGACCATTTACTGGGAGGGATCGACTTTGAATTATCATCAAGTTTTAGAAGTTCTCAGAGATGGGAAGGTAATTTTAAAGTGTAGTAAATGCGGCGGCCCACTTGAGATTTGCAAAGTTTATTCGAAGAATTTCATGAAGCCCAATGAGGAAATTTATGCTTCAATGTTATGCTTTAATTGCGGCTTTGAGCATGAATTTAAGCTCTTATCTCCAGGGGTTTGGGGCCTCTTGAAAGTTAAGAATGTTAAAGTTCACTCTATCGAGGAGTATTTGGAGAAGTTCAGAGGTGAATTTGTTAAAGAAGAGTGATAGGCTGGTGTTTTAATTGAAAGTCAAACCTGTAATTTTAATTCATGGCGGAGCTGGCAACTATAGAGCATTTCCACCTGAGGATCTCGAAAAGCGCAGAGCATGGCTTAAGAAGGCTGCCCTGGAGGGCTTTAAGGTTTTAACTCGTGAGTCTGCTCTTGACGCAGTTGAGGTTGCAGTTAAAGTAATGGAGGATAGTGGAGTTTTCAATGCGGGGTTGGGCTCGGTTTTGTGCCTAAACAAGAGAGTAGAGATGGATGCTGCAATTATGGATGGACGAGATTTAGGGGTTGGAGCAGTTGCTTGTATTAGTGGATTTAAGAATCCAGTGTCGATTGCGAGGAAAATTATGGAAGAGACAGACCACATACTAATTGTCGGTAAAGCTGCAGAAAAATTAGCTGAATTTTTCGGCTTTAAACGCACCAATAATCTGATTACCGAGTCTAAATTGAATCGTTTCGAAAAAGTGTATCGTGATTGGATTGAGGGCAGACGTCGTAGGATGATGAAGATAAGGAAAATGGTTCTGGAGAAGAAGGGAATTTTCGATTTAACTGGTACTGTTGGAGCTGTAGCAATAGATTCTGAAGGTAACTTAGCTTCTGCTGTTTCAACTGGAGGTTATTGGCTGAAGCTTCCAGGTAGAGTTGGTGACGTTCCTCTTGTTGGTTGCGGATTTTATGCTGACAATGAATGTGGAGCTGCTTCTGCTACAGGGGTAGGTGAGCTAATTGCTAGATTAACCTTGTCAAAACTATGTTGTGACATGATGAGAACAGGCATTTCAGCGCAGAAAGCTTGTGAAGCTGCTATAGACTTAATTACGAGCAAGTTTGGTGAAGGAAATGCTGGCATCATTGCAATTGACAGACAGGGAAGGTGGGGCTTTGCATTTAACACTGCTGGCATGGGAAGAGCCATCATGGCTGATGGGATGGATGAGCCTAAAGTAGCTATTTTCAGAGAAGAAGAATTTCCAATGTCGATCTAAGCATATTTGCGAATGAAATATTAAATTCGTCCACTAAATACTGGTGGATATGCCTGCTAATCTTCCTCCCAAAGCCAAAGCTCTTATGAGAGAGTACCAGGAGGCTAGAACTCTTCCAGAGAAGATTAGGATCCTTGAAGCTTTGATATCTGCAATTCCTGAGCATAAAGGTACTGAGAAGATTAGAAGGCAATTGAGGAGGAGACTTGCTCAGCTTAAGCTTGAGTTGGAGGAGAGGAAGAGAAAGAGGGTTAAAGCTGCCAGCGGTAAATTCGCTATTAAAAAGGATGGGGCTGGCCAAGTTGTCATTCTTGGAGATACTAAAAGTGGGAAGAGTAGCTTATTAGCAACTTTGACTAATGCTAAACCTAAAATTTCAGATTCGCCGTGCACTACGCGAATGCCTATACCGGGAATGATGATATACGAAGATGTCCAAGTTCAGTTGGTTGAAGCGCCAGCCATATTCCCTGAAGCTCCATGGCTTTCACAAGTTTTGAGCTTAGCTAGAAATGCCGATGCGCTGATATTATTAGTAGACTTGACTAGGAATCCACTTCATCAACTTAAGTTTATGGTTGAAAGTTTGAAGGAGGCAAGGATTGTACTTAAAAAGCCAAAAGTGAGAATTGAAATTGAGAGGAAATCTGCAGGTGGAATTCAAATATTTTGTACGGGCAATTTCATTGATTGCAGTATGGATGACGTGAAGAGGCTGCTTGCAGATTACGGGATTAATAGTGCTATAGTAAAGATTTGGGGAGATGTCTCTATTAAGGAAATAGAGGAGTATGTAGGTTTAAATGTGGTCTATAAACCTTCTCTCATAATAGCTAACAAGTACGATAGTGAAATAGCTAAGTCTAACTTTGAAAAATTGTCGAGTGCGCTTAAAGGTGTAGTTAAGGTAATTCCATTCTCAACCGTAGATAGGCGAAATTTGGATATAGTAAAGCGCGAAATTTTCAATTTACTTGGAGTTATTAGAGTTTACACAAAAGAGGTTGGAGGTGAAGTTGCAAGGCGACCCCTTGTAGTTCCGGCTGGAACTAGGGTTATTGATGTTGCAAAGATTATTCATAGTAGGCTGTATAAGGAGTTTAAGTATGCTAAGGTTTGGGGTAGTTCGGTTAAATTTGCTGGGCAAAGAGTTGGAGCTAATCACGTGCTTTCTGATGGAGATATAGTTGAGATTAGGACATTATAACCATTATAATCCTGGTATTTTGAGCTTACCTTCTCCATAATACATCGCAATTATTCCTGCGATAATTATTGCTAGTCCTAAAATTGCGCTAGCACTATAGCTTATATGAAGAACTTTTTCAGCTATCCATGAAAAGTAGCTTGAAATGAATATTATGAGCGCTATAACTGGTATGAGTATGCTTTTGAGAGCGCTTCTCATCCTTACACCTCACCAGTATGGTGTTGAAGGAGGTTTTTCATTTTTACTTTGCGATTTTAAGGTGTCTTCAGTAACTTCTGGCGCTACTCCCCACCTGACGTTTTTAAAGTAAATTAAACTGTACTTTGATGTTTGTCCATCTATTATGTAAATGTATAATGTGTCTTTACCCTGGATCTTCTTCACATGCTTCCTTCTAAATGCTGTTGAGTAGCATATTGCGAGCTTCTTATTATCATCTCTTGCCGTTATTAATAGGAATGCGTAGTCCCCTACGTAGAACATTTTTAGCTGATTGTTACTATACTCTCCCATGTCGACGTATTCGTGAAATTTCTTAAAAAGTTCGCTTGTAACTACAAGCATTATTCCAAATGGCTTTTTCTTCTCTGCTTTCCCTACTGATGCTATTAGTGGAATTAACTCTAATACATTGTAGCCCTTACTTCTAAGGTCGTCGCACACTTCCTTAACTTTTTGTAAGAGTGCTCTTCTACCTATTTCGAACTCTCTGATTAGTTGCTCAGGCTTTTTCTTCTCTTTCCGGAAGAACTTGAAAATTCTCATGCTATCACTTTGCTTTCACCTTTTGCTAATTCATTATTTAGTCATTCAGTTATAAAGTTACTTGGAGCTTTGCGGCATTGGTATTGCTTTAATACCAAGTCGCTTTTTTATTTCTCTAGCTAGCACTTCTGCATAGCCGACTCTATAGTTATCAGTTATGACTAATTTTGGCTTGCTCGTAGCTACGTAAAGTAGTAATTGTGTGAAGTCTGCGTGGTCACTTAACGCTACTCTATACTCCTTTTCGCTTTCTCTCCACACAATTTTTCTGAACTCCCAGCCGGTTAGGTGTATTTTGTATGCGTCGACTTTAGTTCTTTTAATTGTAGAGGCGTGTTGGAACATAATGTACTCTCCTGTTCTTATAACTTCCTCTGCTTCTCTACTTCCTTTAAGTAGCACTTCTCCTACTCTCATTCCATGCTTCCTGCATACTTCTGTAACTTGATAGACTTTTGGTGTAGCTATGAATGGCTGTGTAACTCCGCTTTCTCTCAGAAGTTCCATTGCTTCCTGTAATTTTCCGTGGAAGCCGAATATGTAAACTGCTCCCCTTGATAGGCATCTTCTCACTAGCCTAACTAGTGCGTCTCTAATGATGTCTGTGGGAGGGCGTTTAAAATTAGGTTTACCATAGGTTGCTTCTATTACAAGTATATCTGAGTCTAGAATTGGAGTTTTTGGAAGTCGGAAATCACCAGTATAGGTGATTCTGTTTCCTTCTTCATCTTCTACTAGTACTTGAGCTGCGCCTATTATGTGGTCTGCGTATTGTAGTGTTATTTTCTCATCTTTCCATTTGAGGGTCTCTCTGTAGTTTAGTGTTAAGACTTTTCCATCAAGCCTATATTTGCTATAAATTACTTGAAGTAAATCTCTAGTTGCTTCAGTCATGATGATGGCCTTGCTTTCCTTTAAACTCAAATTCAAGTTGATTATGTGGTCCAAATGCCCGTGGGTCACTACTCTAACTTCTCTTTCAGGTTCGTGAGCGTCGCATGAGAAGTACTTTCCAATTTTTATTGCTCCACTTTTTGTAATTTCTGCTTTCATAAGCTTCACTCGCTTTCAAATTCAAGTTGATGCTAGAAGTAGTGTTATTGCTGTCGATACGAAATTTGCAACTATGGCTGTTGAGGTAAAATTCTTGTACTCCATTTTTGCTGCTGAGACGAATAGCATTTCAATTATTGAGGAGAAGATCGTGAATATTGAGAAGTATACTGCTAAATACATAATGGACGCTACTTTCCAGTCTAATAGTGATAGTGGATTTAAGCCGTTAATGATTGCAGTGTAGGTGAATGGTAAAGCAACTATTATGGCAAAAAACCAGGTGAGTGGTGAGGACACTGCATTTGCAATCGCAATTAGCTTCCATAATTTTGTATTGCCTAAAGCTAACTTGAACAACAAGGCTTCAACCAATATAGATGATGCTACATAAATTATCATGAGCTGCCAATTACTAACAATATACGTGACAACTTTATCCGGCGTGATTATGGGTATTGGGTCGGTTATCATAGGATCGCCACTTCAAATTATCCTGTAATCATTTATTAGCTTGGCGAATGATTTTTCCTTTTTTACAATATCTCCATGTTCATAATTTGTAAAATAGTTACATAATATTAAAA
>QMRA01000053.1:0-5742 GCA_003649155.1 Thermoproteota archaeon
AAAATTTCTTCAATCCCACCATGTCTAGTCAGCGTTTTACTTCATATGAAGTTGTGACGTTTACTCCGCCATGCTTAAGCATCAATGAAACCGAACAGTACTTTTCTTGTGAAAGTTGAATTGCCTTTACAACTTTATCCTCATCTACGTCTCCGAAAATTATGTAGTCTAAATGTATGTCAGTATATACTCTCGGAGGCTCCTCTCTTTGCTTAGCCTTCACGTGAATCTCTAACCCCTCAACCCTCTGCCTCATTTTACTTAAAATTGAAATAATGTCATAAGCAGTGCAGCCGGCTAAAGCCACTAAAACTAACTCCATGGGACTAGGGCCAAGCGGCTTTTCAACCACAACTTCAGGTGCTTTAAGTACAATAGCGTAATTTGACTTCGTCCTGCCTATGAAGCCAAACTCCTTGACAAGCTTCAGTGAAACATTGACTTCACTCAAATACAGTCACCATTACCTTGAGTAAATTTTAGTCTTTCTAATGTCGATTATTCCGTAAGGAATGCCGGCTTTCTTGATGACCTCCTCTCCCCTCTCAGTTGTCCATATGAAGCCTCCCTTGCCAACAACCACGCCGTTAATCATGATGATTTCACCTCTAGCTATTCCCATGCAAGCCTTGCAAGTGACTGGATCTACAACTGTAATGTCAGCGTCAGCGCCAATTCCCAAGTGACCCTTGCTCTCAAGTCCAAGCATCTTTGCTGGATTGAGTGAGAGTTTAACTGCCAATTCAGACAGCGTTAATGCTCCAAACTTCACTAGGAGCATGCCCTTCTCTACAGCGACGTTCCTTGGTATAGCTCCACCATCAGTGCTAATCGCATCAACTATGAAGTTGCCGTCAGAGTCCTTAGCGGTTGCTAGGACTATTTGAGCTTCAGGGTCATTAACTGGAAAGCTCAAGCCTATCTCAGTTTCAGCTTCAAGCCAATACTTCAAACCCTCCTCACCAGTAATGAGGAGCACTTCACCTCCAGCTTCAACTCGAACATAAGCGTAGCCGTCTAGAATGGCTTGCTTAAGACCCTCATACGTTTCAGGATAACCTCTAAGCTTCAAGCAGTTCCGCGTAACACCACTCACTGGAACACCATTCACGCACTTGCCGCCAGTGCCATTAATTGTGGCTAGGTAGGATTCAGAGGCAATATTCCGCTTACCCTTCAAGTGCTCCAAAGCCTCTAAAGCTTCAGCAACAGGATCCTTAATCAAACCCCTACAGTAACTATTCACGTGAGCAACGTGAAGCCCATTATCCCCAGCAAGCTCAATAGCCTCAATAAGCCCATTCAAGTCACTGCCAGTCTCAGTCGTCCCAACGTGAAAAGCAATGTACGCCTCCTGCCTATTGCACTCCTCAATAATCTTAGCAGTGGTTTCAGGCGTAAACGGCCTGTGGCCGCCAGTTATCTTAATTCCTAACGCTCCTTCACTGACAGCCCTCGAAACAGCCTGCTCAATCTGCTCATCAGATAAAGTGTCTCCAGCATCAGGATAGTAATTCCTAATGTTAGTTAGGAAGAGCACATTCAACCCTGTACCATAAGCCTTCAAGTTACTAATGAGCTCCTCAGCAGGAGCGCCGAGGTCAAAGGCAGTTATAACGCCGGCCTTAGCCATCATCCTATGCCCAAGCTTGCCAATGTGAGTATGGGTGTCTATGACTCCTGGAAACACTATCTTACCTTTAACGTCTATAGCAACTTCAGCCTTCCTCGCGTCAAGCTCACTAGCTACTTCAACTACTTTACCATCTTTAATTCCAATGTCCATAACGTCTTCAACACCATTCTTAGGATCAACAATCAATCCACCTTGCAATATAATGCTATACACTACTTCCGTACCCCCAGCATGCACTAATTAATTAGCTAAGTATTTACGCCTTATGATTTTGCTGAAGTGCTATAGTTCAACAAGTGACATTATGATTTTGAAGAAATCAGTAATATACTTAGGTTCATATGGCGGCTCTACATTTAAGCTCCAAAAACCATAATTTGAATGGTAATGTTTTTTTACGTCAAAACCATGATCTGAAATTATTAGGACTGCGTAATCTCTACTATATGATTCCTCGATCAGCGGCAAAGTAATTTCCTTCAATCTCAAATATATGTCATGAAGCATTTTAGTTTCAATAATGTTTCTAAAAAATAAGTGATGAGCAATGTCTGGAAGATGAGAATACATGAATATAACATCATAATTCTCAAAAACAAATTTCATAGCCTTATTTACTCGATCTTGAACATCAGATAGGCATCCTTCTACATAATCGATTTTTGATTTCAGAGGCTTCGATAGATACTTTGAGAAAGTACATCTGAAATATTCGTTTTTAACTTCATTATAAGCAGGAACTTCAATTGCAGAAACTTTATAGCCATTCATTTTCAAAACTTCGAGAAATGTTTTCTTTAATAACCTCTTAGGCATTATGGATGGCGGATATTTTTCCGCAAGTCCTTTCCTTACCAATAGTTCTCTTAATCCAATTTTCCTATTTGGAAACAATTTTAGTCTCAACTTATAGAGAGGTCTTAATAATGGATGGGAGCCATCAAGAGCCCGCTTTTCCCTTAATCTTTTTAAATCATAACCATAATCTTCAACATTCCCTCCAATAAGAAAAGATCCCCATATCAATGGTGTATATAAGTGGGAAAGCATATTAACCAAATGCTTACCGAAGTACTTCTGTTTAAATTCATTAATGTTCCACCTATTGACGCAGTCATAATCAAGGCCGTCAAGCCCCAAGATTAACACTTTCACTACTTGATTCCTCCTGGACACGGTATTTTTCAGTAGTATAATTGGCATTGTTGCAATTAGCTTTAAGCTTTCATCAGCATCACCAGGTATCTACTCTTCTTTTACAGTGCATGTAAGGACATTAAATTTATAGATGAGCGTATTTTTCAACTATATATAAAATCTTTCTTCTAAATATTGCATCAGAGAATTTTTTAGCTCTATTAACTAATATTCTTTTTAACTTTGGATTCCACATATTTAATGCCAACTTGATAGTTGAAGCTATTTCACTTGGAGATAATGATTTATAACCCAATCCATATTTCCCACACTCAGCAATATCCATCCATTGGCCTCCAGATTGATGAACAACCGGCAGACAGCCAGAAGCTAAACCTTCAACAACAGCAATTCCGAAATGCTCATATGGATATAAATGCAGAAGGACTTTGCATTTACTAAGTGTCTCCAATTTAACTTTATGCGGTGCATTAGGAAGTAATTTCAGATTATTAACATTCAACTTCTCTTTTAACTTGACTATTCTTTCAAAATATTCTTCAGATTTAAAACCTCTTACGGAGCCTATTATGTAAAAATTAACTTTGGGCAATATCTTAGCTATATGTGGCACTAGATGCAGGTGTTTTTCTGGAGTAAACCTTGATATAGTTACAACAGCATCTTCTCTTTGATCGTTTTCTGAAAGAATTAGGTAGTCATAGATCTCTACTGGTGGATAAACAATCAAAGCATCTCTATCCAGATATTTTCTTATTACTTCCTTAGAGAACTTAGAGTTGGTTAATAGGAATGTTCTATTTAGGGTCCTTTTAGTAAAATTAAGGATTAGCTCGTATGGAGTAAAGTATGCCCTCCAGAAAAGTGATTTAGAGTATTTGACGTATGGGCTCCACTGGCCGTGGAGCATTGTTATAGTTGGAAAATGCATATACGTAATGTCCGCGGGTATTATCATGGTGTCTCCATGGGTATTAATTACGACGTCGTATTCCTTCTTCAACTTAAGCGTGGTGATAAATAGAAGCTGCCTTTGATATATGCCAAACATTTTCAATTGTTTGGTCAATGAAAATTCCTTGGGCACTCTTGGCAATTCAATTCCCATAACTTTGAAAACTTTATTCCAATTAGTCCTTTCAACTGTAGCTAGAGAAACATTATGATTGGCCTCCATTAACGCCTTAATAATGTGAAGACAAACTCTCTCTCCGCCACCAGTACTGTTAAGTGAATTATGGGTTATCAGGATGTTCACTTCGACTCCCAAGCATCATATTTGAAATCCAAAATATAACTCTAATTCATAAAAGTGTAGAACTGCACATTGTAAATACTTACTTAGGCAAACACATTACAAGGGCTCATTGCAATTCTTCAATATTTATCAAAGCTTATTCATCGAGAAATCTTAACTAATAAATAGGTTAAGAGTAGAATTAAGCTCGAGGCGAAGCACCTTGAGTGAAGATAAGATTGCAGTCTATATTACTAGAGAGCTGTATGATAAGATAGCTGAACAAGTTGAAAAAAGCCATGGCGTGTTCAAAAGTGTAGATGAATATGTTAATTTCGCACTAAAGGAGTTACTTGAGAAGGAGGAGAGTAACGTTTTTACACCTGAGGAAGAAGAAGAGATAAAAAAGAGGCTTCGATCTTTAGGCTATATAGCCTGATCATGAATTAACAATCAAAACATACAGTCTTAAGTGATTCTAACATTTTATAGCCCCTAAACGAGATAGCATTAGTAATTATCCATTCTGAATTGTTACTCTAACATAATATTATAAGCCTTGACTGGAATAAGTTCCAATTGAGAGGGTTAACTCCATGAAAGTTTTCGTACTTGGACTCGACGGTCTCGAATACATGTTGGTTTCGAAATGGAAACTTGAAAATCTAATGCAAGTCAAGTATGGTTACTTTGAAGTAAGTGAAGAGTATGCACATAAAAGAGGAGGAGTTCCTTATACGCCAATCATTTGGGCTTCATTCATAACTGGGAAAAAGCCAAGTGAGCATGGCGTAAGAGAACTATGGACGTATGGAAAATTCTTGGACAAGCTAAGACACTTGCCGCCAATTAAGTGGATTAAAGGTAAAAGACGCTTTCTTTCGAAGCTTGGCTTAAAACCCAAAGTTGTTGGGCGTGAAACACTTAATTGCCCAACAATATTTGACGTAATTAATCCTTCTATTGCAGTTAATGTTCCGTCATATAACGAGTCAACCCATTTGCACAGAAGGTTATCTGAAGCTTTCTATCGCGGATTGGAGGAGTATGAGAAAGAGATTTGGCGCGTACATGAAGAAAGGAAGAAAGCCACATATGATGCCTTAAGGAGCGGTTATTGGAAACTATTTATGACCTACTTTGATCTTGCAGACTTACTTGGACATCTACATTTCATCAAAAGGCCATTCAAGTTGCTAAAAGCTTACCTCGAACTAAACAACCTTGCAGGCGAATTACAAAGTAGGGTGCCTAATGACACCGTATTCCTTATAATAAGTGACCATGGAATGGAGCCAAGTGGGGATGGGGTAACCGGTAATCACAGCAAGAGGGCGTTTTGGTCACTAAATCTAAATGAAAAATGGGAACCAAGGGACTTCACTGACTTTTTCCCTAAAATAATGCAATGGCTTAATTATCAAAATATTGGTCTAATAAAAAATAAATCCAAAGTCAAGAGAAATGCTTTTGTGCTCTAATTCATCGATCATATTCTAGGCATTAAGACTATATTTAAAACTCAACCCATAATGAAAGGACAGGTGTAATCAATTGAGAATTTTAGTGGTGATGGCTGCACCAAGCTTTGGAGGAGCGCAATTATCAACTTTAGACTTCATAGATCTTTTGAAAGACAAAGTTGAATTTCATATTCTAACTAGAAGAGACATTCCTCTCAAGTATATGAAATTGATGAGTAAATTAAATG
>QMRA01000054.1:0-5720 GCA_003649155.1 Thermoproteota archaeon
ATACAAGCTACTAGGAGCTACACATGCAATAGAATTCTCAAATGGAAATCCGATTCGCAATCCAACCACCACAAATGCTTCATCAAAGTTGTTAAGCGGAGAAGTAGATGCAGCATTAATAGTTGGCAGTGACCCCTACGTTCACTTACCAAGAAGCATCGTGAAAAGGTTGAAGGAGATACCTATAATCTACGTTGGTGAGAGGAAAACTATAGTGGCAAAGATATCAGAAGTCAACATTCCAACAGCGATAAATGGCATTGAGTCGGGAGGAACGATATTTAGAATTGATGGTGAAGAAATAGAATTAATCCCATTCATTAAACCACCAGAAGGAATAGAGTCTGAAGATAAGGTACTTAAAAAGATATTAGCAAAACTATAGGTGGTCAACTTGAACGATAAAGTAATCCTATTGCTCTGCAAGTGCGGAACCAACATAGCTGGAGTCATCGATGTAGAAAAAATTGCAGACGAAATCTCCAAACAAAATGGGGTGCCATGCTACATTCACGATCATTGGTGCAGCGAAGATGGACTGCAAAAAATGAGGGAAATAATTGAGAACGAAAAACCAAGCAGAATTATAATTGCTGCATGCACTCCACACTTACATGAGGAGCTATTTAGAGAACATGCCGAGAAATCAGGACTCAATGGTGGATATGTGGAAGTTGTCAACATAAGAGAGCAGTGCAGCTGGGTTCACTGGCAACACCCAGAGCAAGCCACCATCAAAGCCATAGACTTAATAAGAGCAGCAATAGAAGCAGCACCATATCTTACGCCAACAAGAAAAGTAAAGATACCTGTTAAAAGAAATGCACTAGTCATAGGTGGAGGAGTTGCAGGAATTACAGCTGCATTAAATCTAGCCGAAAAAGGCATTCAAGTATACCTAGTCGAAAAGACAGGTTTCCTAGGAGGACATATGGCTAAGCTCGACAAGGTATTCCCAACATTAGACTGTAGCATTTGCATACTGGGTCCATTACTATCAAAAGCATACACCCACCCTAACATTAAAGTCCTAACATTAAGTGAAGTAAAAGAAGTTAAAGGCACACCTGGAAACTATAAGGTCAAAATTCTGAAGAAGCCAAGATATGTGGATGAAGAGAAATGCAATGGATGCAACAAGTGCCTAGACATATGCCCAATAGAGATGCCGAATGAATATAATAATGGACTTGGATTTAGGAAGGCAATAGTAAAACCAGTTCCAGAAATGGTCCCACCAGCACCATACATAGACATCGAGAACTGCATAGGATGCATGTCATGCGTTGGAGTGTGCGATAAAGAAGCAATAAACTTCGAGCAAAAAGAAGAGGAAATAGAGATTAATGTGGGAGCAATAATTGTAGCTACTGGATTTAGCATAATTGGAGAAGAAGAACTTGCAGAATTTGGATATGGAAAATTCAAGAACGTAATTTTAGGAATAGAGCTTGAAAGACTAATTAATCCAGACGGTCCAACAAAAGGTAAAGTTGTTAGGATATCTGATGGTGGTGAAGTTAAAAGAGCAGCAATAATATTATGTGCAGGGTCAAGAGATGAAAGGCATCTACCATATTGCTGCAAATTTGGATGCATGGCTGGCTTAAAACACGCATTTTATCTGGCAACCTTAAATCCAAAAGTAGACGTCTACGTATTTTACATAGACATACGAGCTGCAGGCAAAGGCTTTGAGGAGTTCTATCAGAGAGTCAGAAAATTGGAAAACGTATACTTCATCAAAGGAATACCATGTGAAATCGAGGAGAACGAGGATGGCACACTAAAGATTAGAGCTTTTGAAGCTATGATTGGAGAAGTATTAGAATTTGTAGTTGACCTAGTAGTTTTAGAGGCAGGCGTAAAGCCTGCTGAAGGAAGCAAAGAGCTCTCTAGGATACTAAGAATACCATTAAGCCCTGAAGGCTTCTTCCTAGAATACCACCCAAAACTAAGGCCTTCAGAGACATTTATGCGAGGAATATTTTTGGCAGGAGCTTGTCAAGGCCCAAAAGACATAGCAGACTCAGTCTCGCACGCTGGACTTGCAGCATCCAAGGCCACAACACTACTACTAAAAGACAATTTAGAAATTGAAGTACAAGCACCAATTGTCGATCACTCAAAATGCATCAAATGTGGACTATGCGTCTTGTCGTGTGATTACAACGCATTAAAGTTGACAGGTGAAGGATTAAAGGTAATAGAAGAAGCATGCGCAGGATGTCAAGCCTGCATAGCAGCATGCCCAACAGGAGCACTGCAAACAACAATCGACCTAAGCAATGAAGCCATATCAACAATGATAAAGACAATGCTGAAAGAGAAGAAGGAATACCCGCTAATAATAATATTTGCATGTAAGTGGTGCGGATATGAAGCTCTAGATAACGCAGGCATAAATAGGATACCCTACCCAACTGGAACTAGAATAATTGAAGTGACATGCTCAGCTAGAGTGAATCCAATACACATCTTAGAAGCTCTAGAGCAAGGCGCAGATGGCGTAATGATAATTGGATGTAGAGAGCAAGACTGCCACTATAGAACTGGAAGAACCAGAGCAAATAGAAAGATTAATGCACTTAGAGAAGCGCTCAAAATAATGGGAATAAACCCTGAAAGAGTGGAGATCATAGGAGCAGGCGCACCTGAAGGAGAAGAAGTAGCAGAAAGAATAACCAAATTTGTAGAGAAAATTAAGGATATAGGGCCTCTGGGGAGCGAATTCGAGGTAGGGAATAGCGTTGACCAGTGAAAAGCCTTCTATGCAGCTTATTTCAGTAGACCACTTAATGGAATACGAGTGGAAAGCAGAAAAACTTGTCAAGAAGCTGAAATTCCACCAAGATAGATGTATTGGATGCGGATTATGCGTAAAAGTTTGTCCAGAAGAAGCCATCATGCTAGGACCAGTAAAGGAAGTAGCAGCAGGAGAAATTGAAGCACCATTAATAATAATCGATGAAACAAAATGCGTAGTCTGCCCACTATGCTCTGCAATATGCCCACTCAATGCAATAACAGTTGAATTTAAAAATAAACCTGAATACTTGAAGGCTAAAGGGAAAATTGAAGTCGACCAAAATAAGTGCCTGCCATGCCTACTGTGCGAAAAAATATGCCCAAGAAATGCAATTAAAGCTGAAATCCGCATTCCAAAGAAAGAAGAACTAGTCGAGTATGAAACTGAAGAAATCTGGGCCGAAGGTGCAATAAAAATAGATGAAGAGAAATGTGTGTACTGCGGCTTATGCGAAATTCTATGCGATGCAATTAAAATAGTTTGGAGCGAACCAAAGCCTCCAGATTACAAGCCAGCCCTGACAATCCTATTAGATGAGGAGAAGTGCGACTACTGCAAGTTATGCGAGGACATATGCCCAGTACAAGCAATTAAAGTTGAGTGCAAAGCATCAGCTCCAAGGAAAGTTCTTGAAGTTAAAATCGAGGGAAGACTGGAAATAGATGAGAATGAATGCATATACTGCAAGTTATGCGAATTTAAATGCCCAGTAGAAGCAATAAAAGTCGAAAAGATTTTCGAAGGAGAAGTAGAAATGACAAACCTCGAAAAATGCGATCCATCAGGATGCAAAAACTGCATAAATATATGCCCAGCAAACTCAATATACGTTCCAAAGAAGGAAAAGGGAATAAAAATCTCAGATAAAAGCTGCATATACTGCGGTGCATGCGAGGAAGCATGCCCAGAACAAGTACTGCGAATAATTAGGAGGTCAATCCGCATAGAAGCCTCAGACAGCCTATGGGATAATCCACTTAGGAAATATCTACTCAAAG
The DNA here is from genome assembly GCA_003649155.1 of Thermoproteota archaeon. Lineage (GTDB taxonomy): Archaea > Thermoproteota > Methanomethylicia > Culexarchaeales > Culexmicrobiaceae > Culexmicrobium. Next base: position 3,808 of record QMRA01000054.1, read on the forward strand.
TATTGGAAGGTTATACTCCTCCTCAACCTGAAGTCTATGCAAGACCAATACGGCCAGTAAAGAAAATTATTAAAATTCCAGCATCACTTGCAGTCCCTCCAAAATCGCCAGGTTTTAAAACTGCAAAAGAAATAATCAGCAAACTTGCTGATTTCTTAAGAGAAAGAAAAATTAGATTCCTATTAGAATTAGGAAGAATAGAAAAGCTAAGAGAAATTTTAACTAAAGATTAGCGAATCTAATGGAGTAATGTCGCAATTAGCAGGTTTAACCGAAACTGTTATCCTACCATAAACTGGATGCCCATCTCTGCTTAGCATTGGAGGTAGCAGAGCCATAGACCATGGACTTAATGGCATTATTAAATAACCTCTCCTCAACCCCTCGCGCCTATATGCCTTAACTACAACTTTAGAGTCTAGAAATGATAGCTCAATGCAGTCTCCATCTCTAATTCCAAGCTCCTCCATGTCTTCGGTAGATAAAAGAGCTATGGCAGAAGACTTTACAAACTCATCGCTGCAAGTGCTAATCTTAGATGCTAGCACTTGGTCATGAGTGCGCATCACGAGTAGTGTTAACCTCATCAATTCACATCACTATTCTTCCTTCTTGTTTCCGAAAATTTCTGGAATCCACATTTTATCTATGAACTTCTTAATATCAGCTGAATCCCTCGGGCCAACGAACACTCTCCAAGTTTTAAGCATGTCCTCAAGTTCTCCACTTAGCCTAGCCGCATATCCTGGCAGTATTATTGATTTGTGCTTAACCTTCTCCTCTAGCTTGAGCTCCTCAATAGCTTCGGCAATCTTATCTGATGTAAACTTCTTACCTGCCACAGCAGATTGAACGCTTGTACCTTCAGTGTCAATGACAAGGAGCCAAGCGTTAAGCTTAGCCTTTTCAACGTCATCCTTGACTATGTAGTATGTTAAAGCGAAGTTTCCAGTTACAAGCAGTGGTGAATTCTCATCAGGCTTACCAATTTCGTATAGGCCAGGCTTAACTGATGGTGGAATCCTTGGGTCAGTGTAAACGCAGTCTCTCCAAATAATTGCTGGAAGAATAGGCCAAATTTCAACACTATGCATTACAAGGATGTCAGCATATCTTGCCATGAGAGAAACTGCTAAAATCGACTCTACATATGATTTCTCCTCATCAGGTACGCCATCCATAAGCCAAGCAACAGCAGGAACGCCAAGCAGTGGGTATCCTAGAAGCCTATCTTCACCTTCAATTGCAGCATACCTTAGTGCACTGAAAAGGCTAATCGTGTCTATTATAGATGAATTTACATAGGTTCCTGGATCTAATACTAAGTCATCCAGCCCATAGTGATCTTTAATTGACTTGACCAATGACTTCAGCAATTCAGGATTTCCAGGCGCTGAAATTACTACTGGGCAGCCGAACTTTGAAGCTAGTTGAGCCACATCTTTCCAATTCTTCTCATTTGCAGCGTAAATTAGTGGCTTCCTATCTCTAGCTACTATTAACGCCTCCTCCAAAGCGTTAGGATCAAAGGAGCATATCATGAATGGCTTCTCTGTTGCACTCATAACCTTTGAAACAACTTTGGCAAATTTCTCAGGTATGCCGGAACAGCACCTAATTGCCAATCCATCGAGAGTGAGCTTCTTGCCTATCCTTATGTAGGAAAAGTTATTGACAAAATCAATTCTCTTGGTAAATTCCTCCTCAGGCATCTCATCATGGACGTCAATCATCAATGCTGTTTGGAAACGCCAAGTCCACTCATGCCTATAAACTACATCTTTACCTCCAATCTTAACTTCATTTGGAGGAACTCCAAAAGACACTTCTTTTACTGGAGGTCTAATTAGCTTCAATAGCTCCTCCTTTTTAGAAGCATACTTTGGATCTTCAAATAGGGGAGTGCACTTCTC
>QMRA01000055.1:0-5686 GCA_003649155.1 Thermoproteota archaeon
ATTCAGCAATGCCTTGAAATTCCAGCAGATGCTGATTAGCAGAGCTGCAAAAGCTGTTAGAAAGGCTCCCAAAAAAGTGTCTTCAGGTAAGATTCTAGCTATTGGAGGATTTTTATTCGTTATTTCATACTGGTACATGACCAATATAATGAAGATTTCATCGAGAGTTGCAAGTTTATACGCATTTATAATTTGTTTGGCTGGAATATTGGTTTCATGGATTATAAGTAAAAGGTGAAATAAAAGGAGAGGGTTATGGGCTTATGCTAGGTTACTAGAAGTGGTAGGGAGTTTATTTGAACTGCCTTTTTTACTTCTAGAGCTATTCTGCCGCCTAAGCTCAGCCTCTTTGCATACCTGACATTACCATATTGCCCTCCAATTCCCATGTGCACGTTTGTGCCTCCTCCATGCCTTAAAGCTAGGTCTTGGGTGACTGGAATGTGCATTGGAGCTTCAGCTTTAGACGTGTCGTAGAGGCCAAAGCTCAATTTGTCAACAGTAACTTGAGGACTTAAGCTGGCCGGCAAACCATACTCGCTTGGCAGCCCCCACGTTATTAGCGTCTGCAAGCACCACGCGCCTATGATTCCTGGAGGCTCATATTCTCTTAATGTTAGTATTAACCTGTTCGCGCACCTGAGAACATCCTTCAGTAGAGATTCCCTTATGCTCACTAGTGCGTGTAGTGTAACCTCAAATGATGGAGTTATTTTCTCAAGTAGCTTTAACTGCACGTCTACTGGCAGCCTCTTCAATCCGTCTAGAATTGTTTCTCTCCGCTCATCTATTGAGAGAAACTCGTTGGCTAGGCAGGTTCTCGCTTCAGCTAACGTTAACTTGTAGAGCTTAGCGTAGAACTCCTCGACGCTTCCCCAGCTCTTCAGCTCATTTAATGGGGAGAAGAAGAAGTTGAAGTTTGCGTGTGGCCCTAAAATTAGCTCTTCAACTCTGGCGTACTTTAAGCACTCTAACGTTAACTCTCCTCTTTCAATTGCCTTCTCGACTTTTAATTCTAAGTCTTCGGAGTCTGCGGCGAATATGAATGCTCTTTCGAATTCTCTTTCTGGGTGTGGAGCTTTCAGAATTAGCGGCCTATCGATTCGATCTTCAAGTGAAATGCCTGTACCTGTAATTTTAAACTTAATTGCTTTGGGATACGGTATTCCAGCTTTCTCTAAAAACCAATAGTAATCTCGCTCAATGCCTCTATTTTCAATTTTGAGCAGTTTTCTTGATCCGAATATTGGTACTTTGAAGTCATTTTCAATTTTGGTGCAGTAGTCGTCTCCTCCAACGTAGACTGTGAATGCCCTGTTGGGTATTTGGATGGCTTCAAGCTCAACAAGCTCGTCGACATGCTTCACTATTTCATCATACCTGTTAAGTACGAGTATAGCATATTGCCAGTCTTTCTTATTTTTCAGGTCTTTCAAGTCGCTTACCACGTAGACGTCTCTCGATACAACTGCTGGTAGATCTTCAATTTGCTCGTTAGGCTTACCTGCAATTGCATTTTGCAGGTAGATTATTGCTCGCTCCTTTGTGGTGTATATTATAGTTCTAAGCCCGTAGTCTCGAGCTCCACTCCACGCGTCTAGCGCGGAGTGGGAGCCTATTATTAATAGACAGGGGTCTCTATACTCTCTAACTAACTCCTGCATTTCCTCCCGCTCAATCAACCCTCAAAACCTCCATCTTCTCAACAAAAACTGGAAGAACGGATAAAAAGATAATATCCTTATCTTTACACCAGGGGCCTTCAAGCCAAACTGCAGCACGACATGCAATTATGCCTCCAGCTTTTAACACTAGATTTTCAAGAGCTCTCAGCGTGCCTCCAGTAGAGACTACGTCGTCTAGTATGCAAACTCTTTTGCCTTTAATGTATGAAGCGTCTCTCGACGAGAGTACTAGGATTTGAGGTTCACGAGTAGTTATCGACTTAACTTCCTCGATTAAGACTCCCTGCATGTATGCTTTGACGCTCTTCCTAGCAACGATGTACCGCTTATGGCCCAATTGCCTTGCAACTTCATATGCTATGGCTAATGATTTTGCTTCAGGAGTAACTATGACTTCAGGGTTGAATTGCTTGATTCTACCTGCAAGCTCTCTCGCTACAGTTGAAATAAATTCCACATCGCCTAAAACTAGCTCGGCATTCGACGCTATCCAAACTCCATTAGCTACGCTAACCACTGGAAGGGTTCTCTTCAATCCTGCAATGTTGATTTCGAATTTCTTCTCGCCACTATACTTTCGGACGTACTTCACCTAAATACCTCCAAAAGCCAGTTTGAAGTATAGGAAGAGAGCTAAAACTGCAAGTGACATAGATATTGCAACATAGTCCGCTAACTTAAACTCGTAAGTGAAAAACCTAGTTCTCTTACCTTTTCCGTAGAGCTTTAACTCCATGGCTAAAGTTACCTTGTCAGCTACTTCAACGCTTCTAATTAATAGCGGAATTATTACTGGAATGTAGTTTCTAATCCTCTTAACTAGGAATCCCTTATCCAGCTCAACTCCCCTCGAGGTTTGAGCTTCCTTAATTGCCTTGTACTCATACGCTATTCCAGATATGTGGCGCAATGTCAAGCCGAGGAGGAATACCAGGTTTCTTGGCATTTTCAGAGATTCTAGCGAGGCTATTAATTCGCTTGGAGTTGTTGTAGCTATGAAGATTAGAGGTGCGACGATTAATGCCACCAGCCTCAAAGTCATGTAGATGCCGAAGTCAACTGCAAAGCCAGTATTGCTAGAAGAGTAAAAAAGTGAGTAGTTGTGAAGTAGAGCCCAAAGCAAGAAGGCGAACAGGAGCATTGGAGCTGCAATTTTCAATACTTTAAGCGCGTGTTTGCCAACGCCTCCAACAATGCTTATGGCTAAAGTTGCTATCAGTAGTACAGCTACTGCAGGTATGCTGGAGACTGTGAAGAGCAGAACAATGATGGTGAGTGACATGAACATCCTAGTTGATGGGTTGAACTTTCTCAGTGGTATATTTGAGTAGCTGCTCATGAGCATTAGCCGCGTACCTCCAACAGCCTTGCTTGAGATGGAGGCTCAAGCTTGGCTTTCTCCACAACCTCTTCATTGTAGAGGATTTCCATCGGCTTACCGCAGTACGCTATCTTCCCGTCGTTCATAACTGCAATTCTATCGGCAATTGCTAAGGCGAAGTCCGAGTCGTGAGTCACGACAACTACAGCTTTTCCGCTTACCTTCAACTTATAGATTAGGTATGCAAGTTCCTGCAGCAAGTCGTAGTCTTGGCCGGTTGTGGGCTCATCGAGAACTAGGACTTTCGGGTCTAATGCTAGCGCTGAGGCAACTACAACTCTTACTTTCTCTCCCATGCTCAACTCATGTATCGGCTTATCCTTCAACTCCACCAGCTTGAGGAGCTTTAAAGCCTTAGTGGCATTTTCCAGTGGGAGATTTAGATTCCTGCATCCGAAGGAGACTTCTTCCCAAACTGTTTCTGCGAATAAGTGCTTGTCGGGGTCTTGAAAAGCCAATCCTACAAATCTGGCCATTTGAGCAGCGCTGAAATTCCGAGTATCTCTTCCACAAACTACAACTCTGCCCTTACATGGCTTCAGCAGGCCGTTCAAGTGCTTCATTAGCGTAGTTTTGCCTGATCCATTGCAGCCCATGACGACGAGAGACTCGCCCGCGTAAACCTTTAAGTTTATACCTTTGAGGACGTATGGGCCGCCATACTTGAACCATACGTCTTCAATGCTTATCAGAGCTGAACCTACACTTTCCCTCGAATTGCGGATTAAAGGTTTAAATTGGGGAGTTAGCGCTGAATTGGAGAACTCCACTTGCCTGAGTGAACCGCTATTTAGAATGTAGATTTTGTCAATGCACTCCTCAAAGCCCTTAATTTTCCTCAGCATCAAAATTACGCCCGAACCGCTAGTCTTAAGCTCTTGAACAAGCTGCTTCAACTTTAAAATTCCAGGCCAGTCAAGATTGGAAGTCGGATTGTCCAGTATTAGGAAGTCAGGCTTAAGAACAGCTGTTGATGCAATAGCCAGCCTCTGCTTCAAGCCCCCAGAAAGCTCTGAAACTAAAGCTTTCCTTCTATCAATTAGATCGAAAGCCATGAGCGCCCAGTCAAGTCTGTTGGCAATTTCACTTCGAGGTAAGCCGAGGTTTTCCAACCCGAAAGCGATGTCCTCCTCAACGGTCAATCCAAATATCTGAGATTCGTAGTCCTCCATGACAATGTTTACGTGGCTGATTATATCTCGAAAGCTCAGTTCCCTGTAGTTGGTGTCGTCAATAGAGATTTCGCCGCTGACTTCAGCTTCAATTTTGTGTGGAATTATCCCGGATAGGCAGTAGGCTAACGTGGACTTACCCGAGCCACTGACTCCGACAATTGCTGCAACTTCACCTGAAGAAACGCTTAGATTAACTCCTCTAAGTACTTCTCGAGAGCCGTATGAGCAATGAAGATCCTGAACGACAATGGACTTCAATTGAACACTCACCACTCAAATCAAAGTCTCCATTTGAGCAAGCCGCGCCTCGATAAGGCTGGTGCAACTGCTGAGAGAACTATTGGAGTACCGATGACAATGGGCGGTAGATCGCTCAGCGCGAGGAAAACGCATGCCGGAACAAATGGGGCCACACCTACAAGGTCAAAGCCAACTGCAACTATTGGAACCATTATAACACCTGATATAAGCGAAACTATAGTTGCTTTAACTAGTCCAACTTTACTCTCGCACTCATGAGGCTTAACGAACAATCCCGGAATTAGCCCTGTTAATCCCACTCCAATCAAGTCGAAGACCGGCGTTGCAGGGTTAAAGTAACCTCCAATTAAAGCCCAAAGAGTATTTCCTAGCCCGCCAGCTATGAAACCAGTTACTGGTCCGAAGAGAACTCCAAACACGCACGGAAGGAAAGCCAATACACGCCAGTGAATAGCTCCTGGAATAAGAGGTATTGGAGCTGTCAGCAGGAAGCCTACAGCAGTTACTGCGGAGCTTACTGCAGCATATGCTAGGAATCTCAGGGCATCGGGCTTAACGTACGAATACTCTTTGGCCAATATATGTGCCCCCATGAGAACTTTTAACTAAAATAATATAAACTTAGCCTTTCATGCATGCATAAATTTTAAATAAACAATTAAATATTGCAACGCAAAGTTCGGAAAGAAAATTCAAAACAATTAAAGGAGCATACCTAAAATGACTAGTAATGTAAGTAGTAAACGCAGGTCTTTCATTAACGCACATCGGGTGGAACTATTTGAATAAAAATGGAATTTTCACACTGATTTCAACGATTTTCAGCATTGCAGTTATTTATGGAACTTTCATTACCCCGAGGCTAATTCACAGATTTTTATTAAAGTTCATTCCCGATGTAGCGCCTTGGACTACCAATATTGAAGAGATAATGAATGCTTTAAGGCCCTACGGGTACGCTGCGCTAATCACATTAGCAGGCTTAATTATCCTCGGCTTAGTTATTGGAAAGTATAATGTGAGCCTTCTCGGACCGCTTGCAATGCAGCTATCTATTTTCGGCTATTTTGCATTCACCATGTTCATATTTGCAGGTATAGGGGTTTTGAGGTTGATTTGGCTTCCACTTATAGACATCTCACCCCAAATACTGAAGCTTGGGCACGTTGTGCTAACTCCAATAA
>QMRA01000056.1:0-5656 GCA_003649155.1 Thermoproteota archaeon
CTACGACCTAGCAGCCTTCAATATAGAACAGTACTGCCAGCTAATGTTAAAATATAAACTACTGATAAAGACGGGAACGTACCCTAGAACACACTCAGTCATCAGGCTTCTAAGAGAGCTATCCAAAATAGCTGAAGAGTTAAAGGAGCTGTTAAGTAGCAGAGAGGCGATGATATACCTAACTAAGATAGAGGACACATACATAGGGGCAAGATACCTACCGAGAAGATATGAGAAAGTAGAGGTCGAAGAAATGCTGAGGTTCACAAGGGAGGTGTTTAAACCTGCAATCGACAAGATTTGACATATACATAGAGTCAAGTAGAAAAACGCTGAAACAGCTAGGAAACCCCATCGAGGTAGCCAAGAAAGTCAAGGAGGTAATACGGAGACGGTGGCCCCAAGCCAAAGTATACGTGTTCGGCTCAACTATAAAACGAGGATATACAGCTACAAGCGACATAGACCTACTCATACTGCTCAACGAAAAACCAAACCCACAGGAAGAGGCAGAGGCAAAAGCTGAAGTATACATGGAGATAGATGCACCGATACAGCTCCACATAACAACGCAGAGGCAGCTAGAAACATGGTATAAGAGGTTCGTAGACAAAATCATCGAGGCCGCTTAAAACAAATAGCAAGCACCACGGCATAACCCATCGCATCAAAGCAGTGGCGGTACTTTATAACGCTGTTGACTAAGCAGGTAAGAGACAGCTCACTAAGGCTGATGTTAAGAAGGTAAAAGTCAAATCCCTTGTCAACGCAGTCATCGCATACCCCGCATTACCCAAGCATCCGATCGAAAACTCTAACACCTAAGCCTTACTAATTAGAGGCTTCAGAGGACTTAGACGACGGAAGCCCCCTATGAGGCTTGATAAAACAAGGGGGCGCAGTACCGTTTAAGGCGGTAACGTAGACCCAAGGCCCATACCACCTGCTAGACACGGAGCCCGTCTGTCTTAAACTCTACCTTCAGAGTGGGGTGCCTATACCACTACGTTTAATTACCAAATTCACAGGTTGGCAGAGCTTCCAACGTATACCTATAGCTATCCACAGCGTAGTCAACCAGCTTAACGAAGTAATCCAGCCCTCCTCTAAGCGCTTGCCCCTCCCTAAGGCATATCTCCATATCACCTATATGGAGTACTTCGTCCCGATCGGCAACAGTATTGTTATGCACAACAAGATTCCTAATCCTTATCAGCCTAGCCCAATTGCTGTACACCTTATCGCTTATGCATCCCCTCCTCTTTAACTTCTCCACGATATCCTTAAGATATATCAGTAGCACGCTTACGCCCTTTAGACCTCCTCACTTCAAGGGATTTGAATATGCTTAGATCAATTATTCTACGGCACCCTTCACAGAGAACTCTATTATAGACATGGCGTGTAAGAAAGCCCGCTTAGTGATCTCGATAACTCTCTCAGCATCCTCTTTCCTTAACCTCTCAACCTCGTCAAGCGATAGCTTACTTACGTCATAGGAAGCCCATCTGCTATAGTAGTAATTCAGAAACTCCCGAGTTAACGTTAAAGCATTGAATATTGCGTTAAAACCATTGTAGATATTCTTATTGAACTTCTCAAGCTTCCCACGGATTCGATGAATATACTCTATAACATCTAACAAGCGCAGACGCTCTAGTGTAAAAACCTGTTTTTTAACGAATATTAATGTGCTGTACTCTCTGGGTTCTTCACATATATGGTTAATGGTGTGAAGGTCTACCTTAAAGTCATAACCGCTCATACCAGTCATAGAGGCTTCATGAAAACACCGCATATAGCCGAGATCTAACTTTAAAAAGCAAATTGAAAAGAGAACATAATATATTTAAGATCCTACCGATGCAAAAAAGCAAAACACACCTAATCGTTAACTCAAGACAGCCATCAAGCCAGCCTTCAAGAAACCTCTTAAGGCTTATAAGCGCATGTGGCAAGCAGTCAAAAACCATCCTAGGACAATGGAACTATAATGATCGTGTAATAGAGCGTCGCTACTCATAACCATGGAGGAAAGCCTAGATGGGCTTAAAGCAGTCATCGCGAGGGCAATCAGAATAAGCGTACATCCATAAACCTCTGAACAACTCTTCGCGTATTCAACGATCCATTAAACGTATTTTACTTATTCCTCGGTTCCTTAAGAATCTTTTGAGAGCCTCCTAGCCGATCTACTTAGAGCTAACCCTACCACTTACCCAAAGCTCTTTCATCTCTTCGTATCGTGGAAGCACCGTAATGATAGCTAACGATTTAATGTTCAAGCTAAACTTTAAAGGCTTAGCAACGCCTCTTCGCATCCACTACACCTTGACATTACTCTCGCGTAATAAGACTAAAAAATGCTGAGCCGCAACTTTACGGCCCAACAGAGTTAAAACCACGATCCCAAAAGAGCCGAAGTGTTAACTCCTCCGCCTAAATAGCTAGGCGAACGTTAAGGAGAGAAGCTGCAGCCCAGCTAGAGCAGCTGTAGAAGTTAGGTAAATGGGACAAGCGCGCTACCTTTTGATCCTCGCCTTGACCTGCAAGGGGCATTCGACAACACAAAAGAGAGCGATTACGACAGCTCAGCCGCCATCTTAGTCGTGAGGACGTTTATTGAGAAGATTAGGAGGAGGCTAAGCGGCGAGGGGTCAACGTATACTATGTCCAAAAGACCTTGGCGAAGATGCTATCGTGTAGGCTTCAGGTAGCCTTAAACTTAAGGTCAGGTTATCGTTATGTATAAACAGCTCGACCTCTCTCTTACCTTGAATAAAGGCCGCGGTCACAGTCACTACGCGGTCGCCTAAAGAATTGTTAAGCGTATAGAGTGATACTACTTCATTGCCTGGGCCTAAGACAGCCACGTGGCTAGGCGCAACCCTCACAGCCACTCCGTGGACCGTGTCGACGAGCTCGAAGGCATTAAAGCCACGCCCCGTGTTCATAATAAAGCTGCTCGTAACCCTAACCCCCACATACCCCTTAGCAAACTCCTTAGAGATCCTAGCAAAACCCGAGCGATTAGATGGGACGATAACCTTCCAGGCCCCAAGAACATCGCTAAACTCCACCGAGCCCCCAGGGATAGTCGACCTACCCCAGTCAGGCCAGAAGTGAAGCTTATCGGTGAAGGTAGCCATGTAAACGGGCTCCTCACTAAAAAGCCCTCCCCTCAATAGCCCAAACACAAGGAGCCACAGTAGCCACCAAGGCTAAGGCCACAATAATGATGGCTATAACGCTCCTCAATGGAGGCTACACCTGAACATCCAAAATAACAGCACGCACATAAGGTTAACTTACAAAGAATACTACGTAACGACATGAACAAGCGTTAACTGGAAAGTCATTTAGAGCAAGGACTATCTTCTTAAGCTCATGAGATAAAGCTTGAGATAGTTAAGTTGACTAAGCCGTTAACGTAGGTGTTCCTCTTCAGCGAACACATTTTCAATCGTACCCATAAAATAAGTTAAAATCAACCTAAATAATAGAATTATAGAAGATAGTCTTGAAGGAAATAGCTAAGTACATCACTGAGTTTAAGAAATATTTACGTGAAAACTTGGGAGCACCCTTCATAATAGTCTTCATGATTCTCCTAATAATCGCAGCAAGCTACTTAAGCCTAGGCATGGAGGCCACTGCCAATGAACTAGCTGTATATGCATATTATTGCCTTATAATCGGAGTCCTCTTACAAATAGCCTCGTACATAAAATACAATAAAGAAAGAACACTCACAAAAGAAAAACAATTAAGAAAAGAGAAGAGTTAGTCAATGAGAAATGGGCAGCTTGTCAAGGTCACCGTTATCATGCCAGCATACAACTTAGAAAACGTCATTCAATCAACGATAACTAAGGTGAAACAAGTGCTTAGCGAAATAACATCCAATTATGAGGTCATAGTACTAGACGATGGCCAAAAGACAATACCTATCACAAAGCCATCCAGCTAGCAGATGAAAAATTAAAGTTATTAAACACCGTCAATACGAGTAAAGGCTTTGTCGTAAAAATGCCACGATGCATTTAAACGAGAAACCTTATATACCCGATAACGTTACATACATATAGGGTTCGGTCGTACTACCATGCAGTGGAAATGGATCAGCAAGGCCTGCGATACACCCAATAATCTTGGAAAACAAAATTTAGGACTACCTAATGAAGCCCAACTCCTAACCCGTCAATTTCTTGAACGGATCAGGAAGAGGGCTATCAGGTTTAGGATATGGTTTAAACTTGATAGACTTGAGCGGGCGGCCATAGACCTAACCATAAAAGTAGTCGAGCGTGTAAAGAACTCGACACTAGCTCAAGTAATTCTCCGAATAGTGAACAAGATACATCAATGGCTTAAACCAACCCTAAAAGAGAGAGCCCTAAGCATAGGTCGCCCGCTAGCAATAAAAATTGCATGTCTAGCTCAGAAATGGGGTAATCAGAAAGCCTCGACTTGGATCAACGATTTAGGTTTCATCTTCTACTTAGGAGTATCATGGTTAAATACGTCAATAATCTATAGACATATGCCTTCGGAGTGACCAAGACGGCAAAAGCCAAGATAAGCATTTCATTAGATGTAGATCTCATTAAGTGGGTGGATGAATTCGTCAAAGCTGGTATTTACACTAACAGGAGCGAGGCTATAGAACAATTACTCAAAAAGGTAAGGCAACAAATGGTCTAATGTACCATCGATCTATCATCAGATTGCATTACAACACTTAAGGTTTAAGGTTTTGGCTAAACTTGAAAAGCTTTCATTGATGAAGCAGGACGCTAAATCCTAAAGCCTAAGTAAATAAAGAATTTCTAAGAAACCTTAAGCGGAGTATACCGACTCTGCTGAAGTTGATCATTTAGACAGTTATTCTGACTCTTCAATCATTAAGCGAGCTTACTTAACATGAATAGTCAAAGCGCTGACTGCACAGTTACAATTTTATACACAATCAACCTACTCAGGAGTAAGGGTTTCATGCTTAAACGCTGATCTTTCAATGAAGGTCTTCCCTAAATGACGTTGATTGTGTTTCAGAAATAGCAAGACAGTAGGTTGCTCAGGCAAGTCTTAAAAGTAAGTTCGAGAAAAACAGATAGGACCCTAAATAGTCTATAAAAACTATATATAATGAAAGTGCTCTTATTGGGCTCGCATATGAATTACAACTTAGAGCACTACGTCTACATAAACCTCTTAAAGCTTGGTCATGAAGTTAAATTTCATGGCTATAAAGATAGGCTAGGTAAGCTAGCGAATTTTGTTAGAATGACTATAACAAGATTTAAACCAGCAAGAGATTTGGCAAACGTAATTTGGTTAAATCACATAAATGAGGAGATAAAAAATATAGCCAAGAAATTTAGCCCTGACCTTATCTTAACAATAAAGGGAGAGTGGGTGAGACCAAAAACCATTGAGTGGTTAAAGAAGGAGCTGGGAGCTAAAACGGCACTATGGTATCCAGACGACCCAAGGTTTTTTGGTAGTTTAGTTAGGTATATAGCACCTGAGTACGATTATGTATTTACAGCTTCAAAAAATGCTATTTCAAGGTACAAGGAGTTAGGAATAAAACACGTCTATCGCCTTCCATTTGGTTGCGAACCAACAGTTCATAGGCGAATAAATTTAATTA
>QMRA01000057.1:0-5533 GCA_003649155.1 Thermoproteota archaeon
AGTATGGAGAGAGAGGAGTTAAAAAGCAGAGAGTAACTCTGGAAACTGCAAAAGTTCTAAGAGCATTAGCATCCTTTAACGCGAAAAGTGACAGCGTCAAAAAAGCCATAGCGTACTTGTCTCGCACCCAACGCGAAGATGGCTTATGGCTAACATCACTATTAGATGAAAGCCCAGACATAGAAGCTTCGAGCGAAGCAGTACTAGCGCTAATTCAACTGGGAAGCGGAGAAGCATTACAACTTGCAAAAATTGGAGTAGAAGCATTATGGGCTTGGTTTGTAGAGAAATCCACTGAAGAGTGGGGAGAACTGCCAAGAGAAGCATTGAGCATAGCTGAAGCACTAATAAAAGCAGGTTATGGGGAAGCAGAAGCTGTAAGGAGAGTACTGCAAGGCTACATCAAGGCAGAGCGGTGGAGATTTGGAGATAAAAGGAGTATAAGCACAGATGAAGCAGTAAAGGCATTAAAAATACTATTATTAGCTAAAGCAATTGATGAAGAAAAAGTCAAACGTGAAGTCGAAAGACTAATCAGAGTAAGAGAAGAGCTAAAGAAAATCATCGAAGAAAAGGAGGAAGAAGCTAGAAACTACTTCCTAATCAGATTTGAAGAAATAGGTATAAGGTCGAATGACGAGCCTAGCAAGATACTCTTAGGAAGCTACCTATACGCAATGATGGACCAATTCTTTTGGGCATCCGAGACATTTGACCCACAAATAGAGTATAGAGGAATAGTAGGTTTAATAGGCTCTGTAAATCAGCCAGAGAACTACGTCGACTTTGAAAATGTGAGAAGAGCATTCTTCAAAAGCAGAGCATTGAAGGGAATAGCTAGAAGAAGAAAATTGGAAGTTGCCAAGAGCATTAGTTTATTCGCAAAATTCATAGAGGAATATGGAGACTTCAAAGACTTCAAAGACTTTGCAGTGAAATTAAGAGCATATACACTCTTCAAAGTAGCGCCAAAAGTTTCAGGGTGGGACACAGCATACAACCTAGGACTACTACTAAGGTCATTTGCTAAGGCTGAAAAAGACTTAAGTGGACTTATAAGATCACTTGAATTATCACTAAAGTGCTTCCCAGCAGTAGGAGCTAAAATAGCACTACTATTTCCATTCTACGCTTTATGGGTGTTCAGACTATGGCCTGAAACTAAACCCTACATCAAATGCCCAATAGACTGGAATATTGTCAAGCCATATGCAAACTTAGGGCTTAGCTGCATGACTTTAAAGGAGCTTAGAAAAGATCCCAAAAAAGCTGCCGAGGCAATTCACAGGCTCGCTGAAGAGCTCTTTCCAGATGATCCAGCAAAAATAGTTCTCCTATGGATTGTTGGACATGAATGGTGCACTAAGCCATACAAGTGCTATGGAATTGCAGGTAAGAAATGCTGGATATTCGACTTATGCACAAGGAGGGTTAATAGGTGAGAGAAAGAAGAATGTGGAGTAATTACTTAACAAAATTCACTGCAAGACTTGAAGGAGGGAGACTTGAAAAATTAAAGGAAATAATAGATAGTAAAAATAGGATAGTAGCAAAGCACTTTTACCTAAGAATAAGTAGAGCAGGAGTTTCTAGAAGAAATTTCAGAGAAATAATTATGGACGTATTCGCCTACAGCACGTTCGACACATACTACTGGAAATTGAAATCCAAAGGTACAACTCCAACAATGGAGTTCAGAAGGTTTAAAAGGGCAATAAAAAGCTTGAATGATTACATGGACGAAGACTTGATGTACTATGCACTAATGGACGAGTGCAAAAACATGAGCAAACTAAGGAGAAGTGAAATAGAGAAAATAATAGCAACACTCAAGTACGCTGCCGAAGCATTCACAAGAATCCGCGAGAGAAGCCTCTTAGAAGTAGCTGAAAAATTGAGGCTAAACACAATGTTCAACGTATCACGAAGCCTACCAGACACTATTTATCAGCGTAAAGCCAGGTTCTTCGGACTCCTAGTTTCAACACCAGTTGAAGATGTAGTCACCGCCATTGAAGCCATAAGACTATCAATAGCATGCTTGCCAAAAGGAGGGCAGCACGCAGCTAACATATTCCTCTACATCACCAGCAAGGTGATAAACCTGTGGAAGCTTCAAATAAGCAGTCAACTTCAGCCACCACTAGACAGTGGAACTTCAGAAGTATGCCTAAGTCTAGGTTTAACAGATAAAAAATTGGAGAACACCGAATATCTATCACTGCACTACGAAGTTTTTCAAAAAATAGCTGAAACTCTATTTCCAGAGGACCCAGTAAAAATGATAGTACTAAGAGCAGTAGCAGAGCGCTGGTGCTACGGCAAGGACTGGAAGCTATGCGAGCAGTGTTGGTTTAGCAAAGTCTGCCCAAGAGAATACTAATTACTCCCCAAACTTCTTACACCTCAAAGAGTAATTCAACATGATTGGCATCAAATTTATTCCTCTAATTCTCCCTAACCCACCCCTTAAAGAAGCTCTTTCACTAAAAGATGATACGTCATCTGGAATCACAGTAGGCGATGAAATAGCTACTGGAACCGGGTCTCCAACATGGTTTCTAACACTAATTGGAGTTGCATGATCAGCTGTGATGGCAATGCAAACTGACTCTAAATCTATTCTATCGAGAATTACACCGACCATTTCATCTACCTTCTCGATCATTCTAATCTTCTCTTCTAATAGTCCATCATGACTAGCAGCGTCTGTGCCCTTAACACTCACTAAAACGAAATCGTATTTTTCAATAGCTTCAATCGCAGCCTTAGCTTTAGCACGTAAGTTGGAGTCTAAACCTCCAGTAGCCCCTGGTACATTTAAAACTTCAAATCCGAGAGCTTTGCACACGCCCTTAATCAGTGCCACTCCAGCAATGCACGCAGACCTAATTCTAAACTTCTTTTCAATCGACTGTACTTTAGGGAGAGTGCCGGCACCTCTACTCAAAATAATGTTTGCTGGCAGTAAGCCTCTACTTACTCTAAGCTTGTTCGCTGGATGATTCCTGAGTATTTCGTGAGACTTCATGGTAAATTCATTAAGAGCTTTCGCAGTTCTAATTGATGATTCGTCATTAGTTAGCGGCTTAGCTTTTAAAACTTTCAGCCCAGTTTTACCAGGATCAGTAGAAGTTACCATTCTAGACAGGTTCTTACCTCTAAATACAAGTACAGCTCTATGCTCAATAGAGTGCTTAAAAATCACTTCTACATCTGGCGCTGACGAAAGCTTCAGTCCATTTAGAGCTTCAGCTAACTCGTCGCCTTCATTGACGTATCTTCCAGCACGCCTATCAACCACAACTAGATCATCGTCAACAGTGGCAAAATTGCACCTAAATGCGACGTCGCCATCACTTAAAATCAAACCGATTCCAAGAGCCTCAAAAGCTCCTCTTCCAGTGTAATTCTTGTATGGGTCATAACCTAAAATTGCTAGGTGCGCTGGTGCACTTCCCGGCGGAATTCCTGGATCTAAGACGTCCATTATTCCAGTAATGCCTTGCCTTGCAATCTCATCCATGTTTGGAGTGTTAGCAACTTCTAGGGGAGTTTTATGGTTTAGTTCATTTATTGGCCTGTCTGCCATTCCATCTCCTATTATAAGCAGTATTTTGAGGGACTCTGCAGCCATTTAAGGTACCTCGTTAATCTACTTGAAGAACCCGCTTAAGAACTCCTTCAGTATATCTTCGAGTGTAGGCTTGCTGACTTCTTTTAATTCAAATGACACTTTTGTAACTGGCTTATCTATTTTAATGAAGCGCCTAAGGTCTGTCGGAGTTGCCATAACAATTCCATCGCAATCAGCTCTAGCTAGAGTTTCCTCGAGCTCTTTCAACTGCTCAGCCCCATACCCTAATGCTGGAACTGCTAGACAACCCCGCTCCTCAACGACTTTCCTTATTGAGCCTACAGCGCAAGTCAGTGGTGAAATTATTTCAGCAGCTCCAAACTTCTTAGCTGCAACGTAGCCTGCCCCATATGTCAAATCTCCGTGAAGCAGTGTGGGGCCATCCTCCACCACAACCACTCTTTTACCTCTAATTACTTCAGGGTTATCAACGCTGATAACCGACTCAGCTTTTACAATCACTGCTTTTGGATTGACATTCTTTATATTCTTCTCAACAGCCTCCACAGCTTCAGGGCTTGCTGAGTCTACTTTATTAATTACTACAACATCTGCCATTCTAGCATTAACTTCTCCTGGGAAGTACTTCAGCTCGTGACCTGGCCTCATCGGGTCGGCGACGACTATAAGTAGGTCTGGCTTGTAGAATGGATAGTCGTTGTTACCTCCATCCCATAAGATTATGTCTGCCTCCTTCTCCGCTTCTCTAAGTATTTTCTCATAGTCGACTCCAGCGTAAACGATTAATCCCATGTTTAAGTGAGGCTCATACTCCTCTTTCTCTTCGATAGTGCACTCATATTTTTCTAAATCTTCGATTTTCTCAAATCTTTGGCAAATCTGCCTCCTCAAATCGCCGTAGGGCATTGGGTGTCTAACTACTACAACTTTGTAGTTCCAGCTCTTCAGAATCCTAGCTACTTTTCGGCTAACGGTACTTTTGCCAGCTCCAGTTCTAACTGCACAGACGGCTACTACAGGCTTAGTAGATTTTAACATTGCGTCCTTAGGTCCAAGAAGCTTAAAACTAGCTCCGCAAGCCATTGCTATTGAAGCCCTGTGCATTACATACTCATGTGAAACGTCACTGTAGGAAAACACTACTTCATCAACATTTAATTCCCGTATTAGCTCAGGCAACTTTTCTTCAGGGTATATTGGGATTCCATTTGGATATCTTGGTCCAGCAAGTTCTGGAGGATAAATTCTCTTCTCAATTCCTGGAATTTGCGTTGCCGTGAATGCAACAACCTCGTAATTTGGATTGTCTCTGAAGAAGACGTTAAAGTTGTGAAAGTCTCTGCCAGCTGCTCCCATAATTATTACTCGTCGAACCATAATATCACCGTAGACACATTAGAGTAAAAGCAATAAAAGATTAGCTATCGACTTCTTCAAGCTTCTTCAACCACTTCATAATTAACTTGTCAACAGGAAGCGTTTTACGCCTTCCACCTTTAGGGTATCCAGGATATCCTCCAACTACTTCAAGAGCTTTAATTGCAATTTCATCAGCTTCTCCAATTTCAAATCGATTCCAATTGAAGAAGTGCTTAAATGACTTTACACTAGTCCAGCTTAAGTCAAATGAGTCTAAATCATTCGGATCTATGCATACATTGACGCAATTCAACTCTCTATGGAGACTTAAAGGACATGTGAAAAGCTGTTGAGAATCATGTTCATTGTCAACTCTTAAGCCCTCAGCCAAATGCTTAGCTGAAATCTCTCGAATCTTAGATTCAAGCTTTTTAATCACATACTCCACTAAGGCGTAAGCTAAATCCAACGGATTACGCTTCGCTCTAATTTCAGGAGACAATGCTTGATGGTGAATATGAACGTGCGCAGCATTTCCACTCCACTTAATTATAATCGACTTAGAGATACCTCTAT
>QMRA01000058.1:0-5430 GCA_003649155.1 Thermoproteota archaeon
AACTTTGAGTTAACACGATTTCACCCGCAGAAGTTGGCATTCTTCCTTGGATGATTTTTGCTTCGATTACGTTCATTATTGGGTCTCGATTGTCAGAGAACGCTAAAAATCCATATACTTCTGCTTTTCTTTGTGCCTTTACTTGATTTACCATGTATTCAATTGGGTTTAGTTGAGGAGTGCTTGAATATTTTATGGAGCTCCATAGTGCTTTTTCGTTTAATGTAAATTTCTCCATGAAGTTCAATTCTAGTGGTATGAATGGATAAGTTGATGTGGGCGGTAAAATTTTGTCTACAAGTATTCCACTAAGCTGGTCAGCGTTATTGTACCTCTTTACGGTTAGACCTTCTTCTATTGATACTGAAGTTAAAGCTACAAATCCCCCTATAAGTACTAGTACTGATATTAGTGTGAGAAGTGTCCTCAATTTCCTCCTCTTCAAATTTCTCTTTGCGATCGAGAATATTGAAGTTATTGCACTCCAAAATGCTAGTTCTCCTGGTTTTTCCCTAATTTTTTGAGGTATTTTGATTAGTAGGATTAATGCTATCAGTGAAGCTGTGCTCCACGTTATTAGTTGGCTTAACTCAACCATTTTGCAGCCTGGGTAAAGATGGTAAAATGCGAGTATAGATATTATGAAGCTTAGTGCTGTGGCTATTATCTTTTTAGCCTCGTTTTCAAATAGTAGCTCGCCGATAACCGCTGATGTTAATGCTATTAATGATGCTATAGCTAATGATGAGCCTATTGCTTCTGCAACTAATGTTTTTACACTTGATATGATCCCAGTTACTATGGTGTATGCTTCTCTTAAGTCAGCATAACATGAGTCGTAGGCTTTTGCTTCAAGTTTTTCCTTTGAGGTTGCTAGTAGCTCTTCTACTTTGCTTATTTTTGATTTATATATCGTAACGTAGAATCCACGCTCTTCAGCTTCCTTTACAACTTCAACTGCTTCACTGAGTTTCTTCTCTACTTCTCCTAGGCTAAATTTGAGTGAGGCTGCTGGTAGGCTTAGTACTAGTGCTTCGCCTCTTCCCAATCTTATGCTCTCATTAGTTAACCTAAATTTCTTAGTGACTACATCTCTATCAATTATGAATGCTGCTTCAACAGTTATGTTTACTTCAGTGTTGGCTGGTATGACTACTGTGCTTCTATTAAGGCCTAGTTGTATGGCTTCTTCTAGTGGAGCTCCAAATGTCCTTAGGATTTCTCCATCTAATTTGTATGTGAATCCTTCTAGGTGGTAGGATACGTACTTTGCTGGTTCAGCTGAGTCAGCTACTAGTGCTTCTCCATCTATTACTACTGATGCTCCATCAATTAAAGTTAAATTCACATTGGTGCTTCCACTAATTTTTACGTCTAGATAGGAAATGGCATAGTCTAATCCTGGTGTTGATGCATAGTCGAGAATTGCATATATCCTATATTCGCCGCTATCAAGTTTTACCTCAAATATGCCGGCATTTGAAGTTTCAGTTTTTGTAATTAGCTTCAAGTGCTCAGCTTCGATAAGTCGGAAGATGTAAATTTGAACATTAGCTAATGGCTTCCCATGTACATCGTGTACTTGTCCTGTCAGTAGGTACCCTTCGCTTTTTCCTAGTGTTGCGAATGGATTAACTAGTACTACGGCTGCAATTATGATTAATAGTAGTTTCTTTAAGGTTATCGACCTACTTATGGTTATTTTCACTTTTACAATTCACCATCTCATATTCTTGTTAGGAGGTTGCGCCAATTTGTAGTGCTTAGCTTTATAATTAATTCAGCTACAAGTTTAGCTGTATTTTCAATGTCGCTTAGTGATGCTACTTCTCCTGGTGAGTGCATGTACCTTAATGGGATTGATATGAGTGCTGTTGCAACTCCCTCTCTAGTCACTTGAATTACCCATGCGTCTGTTCCGCTACTGCCTAAAATTGGCTCTCTTTGATATGGAATGCCCTTTTCAGCGCATATTTCCTCTGCTAATTTCCATAGTGCTGGGTGGAAGTTGGGTCCTATACCAATTGCAGGTCCTTTACCTAATTCTATTCCTGAAACAAGTTTCTTCTCTACGTTGTATGCTGCTGCGTGGGTTACGTCTATCGCAATTCCTATGTGAGGCTTTATCTTGTAAGTTGCTGTTATTGCTCCTCTTAGTCCTATCTCTTCTTGGCATGTGGCTACGGCATAAACTGAGGCTGGAAGTTTTTCGCCTCCTAGAATTTCCATTGCTTTAATCATTGCCGCTACTCCGGCTTTATCGTCGAGTCCAACTGAAACTATTCTGTCCTTGTTGCCCATTTCTCTTAGTGCGAGTATGGGTGTTATGACTGTTCCTGGCTTAATTCCCATTTTTTGGACTTCATCTCTACTTGTTGCTCCAATGTCTATTGCCATGTCCTCGATTTTTACAGCTTTCTCTCTTTCTTCTCCCTTGGCTAGATGTGCTGGTTTTGCTCCAATAACTCCGTGCACTTTTTCCTTTTCTCCATGCACTATCACTTGTAGACCATAAAGCACTCTTTGGTCTAATCCTTTAGCTGTAAATCTTAGGTATCCGTCGTCATCTATGTGAGTTACCATTAGCCCTACTTGGTCCATGTGGGCTGCGATCATTATTCTAGGATTGTCTTCACCTTCTTTCAGCCCAATGACGTTTCCCATAACGTCGACTTCAACTTTAAGATTTAGATTTTTGAACTCTTTAGCTATAACTTTTCTTACTTCGTCTTCAAATCCAGGGACGCTTGGAGCTTCAACAAGCCGCTTTAAAATCTGCTTGACCTCCACAAATCCCACCACGCGTCTACTTGGCTAAATTCAACTGTGTAAGCTTTAAGTATATTGTTTATCTTACTTTTGCTTAGGAGGAATCCAGGTTGCCGTTCAAAATTTCGGAAAGATTAATGCCTCTCGCATATGCTATAAGGGACTTGGTTCCAATAGCTAATGAAATTGAGCGCATGGGTGAACCTGTTATAAAGCTGAATATTGGCGACCCACTGAAATTTGACTTTGATACTCCACAGCACATTAAGAATGCATTGTGTGAGGCTGTCAATGAGAAGTGGAATTACTACTCTTCTTCTCAAGGGGATGTGGAGCTTAGGAAAGCTATTGCAGAAAAGGAGAGGAAGTATAATGGAGTTGAAATTGACCCTGAAAACATAATTGTTACAACTGGCGTGTCTGAGGCAATAAACTTCGTAGCTGCAAGTTTCTTGGATCCTGGAGATGAAGCCCTCATACCCGGCCCAGCATATGCTCCATACGTAAACTACATCAAGATTTATGGAGGTAAACCTGTACACTATAAGTGCATTGAAGAGGAAGGATGGCAGCCAGACTTAGATGACATTAGGAGGAAAATAAATGAGAAAACAAGGTTTATTCTCATAATTAATCCTAACAACCCTACTGGAGCAATTTACGATGAAAAAACGGTTAAAGAGATATTAGGACTAGCTGCTGAGCATGAGATTCCAGTAGTTTCAGATGAGATTTACGATAGAATCATGTATGATGATGTTGATTTCAGAAGTACTGCTGCAATAAGTAAAGATGTGCCTGTAATTGGGTTGAATGGCTTCTCAAAGGTTTACTTGATGACTGGCTGGAGGCTCGGCTACATTTACATTAAAGATCCAACTGGAAAGTACCTAGATAAGATTATGGGTAACATGATCAAGCTCGCTAGAGCTCGGCTGTGTGCTTGTACTCCAGTTATGAGGGCTGGTATTGCTGCTCTTAGAGGTCCTCAAGACCACGTTGGTGAAATGGTGGCGAAATTAAAGGTTAGAAGAGATTGCTGCTGTAAGAGGATAGACGAAATTCCAGGTTTAAGCGTAATTAAGCCTAAGGGAGCTTTCTACCTTTTCCCGAAGATTCAGCTTGGAAGCGCATTTAAAAACGACAAAGAGTTTGCATTAAAGCTTCTCTACGAAGAGAAGGTTTTAGTTGTTCATGGTTCAGGGTTTGGCGCTGGTGGTGAAAATCACTTTAGTAGCATATTCCTGCCACCAGTCGATGTGCTCGAGGAAGCTTTCAACAGGATTGAGAGATTTTGCAGAAAATATCTGTCTTAAACCTAAATCTTTCTACTTAACCTTAACTTAGCATATTTTAATGCCAACTTTATGTGGGACTTAGCGTCACTCAGAACTAGCTCGCCATGACCTGGTAGAAGCATGTTGACATTTAACTTGAGCACCCTTTCTATGCTTTTAACTAGCTCTTGCAAGTTGCCTGATGGTAGATCTGTTCTACCAAATCCTCCCCCTGCAAACACTAGGTCTCCACTAAATAGGATATTGTCCAGCAAGAAGCACATACTTCCCGCCGTGTGTCCTGGAGTGTGAATTGCCTCTATAGTTTTTCTCCCCAAGTATATAGTGCATCTTTCTCCCATCTTAATAACTGCCCTTTTATTCAGCTTTAGCCTATTTATGATGACATCTGCATCTGAGCGGTGCACGTATATTTGTGGTTCTACTTTGTTTAGAATTTGTTTTAAACCATTAGTGTGGTCTTTATGTCTATGTGTTATTAATACTCTGCTTACGTCATCAACGTTTATGTGGAATTTTTCAAGTGATTTTAGCAAATTTGAGTGCGGAGGACCATATCCTGTATCTATCAATGTAATGTCTCCTCCACTGTCGATGATGTAAACGTTTGAGCTTATACCGTAACTTATAACTGCATGCAACTTCAGTGAGTCTACCTCGCTTACAGTTATGTGCGCTTGCATCCTTGACACCCATATTTTTCTAAGGTTTAATTCAAGTATTTTATAAATTTTAAATTTCGTGCGAAAAGCCTTTACAATTTACCTTTCAATTCATTTGTGGTGGTAGAAGTTGGCTTATGACCTTGTAATTTTGGGCGGTAAAGTCATTAGTGGTGGAGGGGCTCCTTGGGTGAGAGCAGATGTAGCAATTGACGATGGCAAGATAGTTGAAGTCGGCTACCTAAAGCATCCTCAAGCAGACGTAACTATACGGGCAGATGGCATGTTTGTTTGCCCAGGATTCATAGACATCCATAATCATTCAGATTTAGCTTTAATTATTGATCCAATAGCTGACAGCATGATTCGACAGGGAGTCACAACCATTGCTATTGGCCAGTGTGGTTTGAGTGTTGCTCCCATCAGAAGTGAGCTCTTAGAGCATTTCAAAAAACATGTTGAAGCATTTGCGCCTGCTCCCATCGATTGGAGATGGGAGTCTTACGATGAATACCTAAGTGTTCTGGAGAGTCAAGGAGTTGGAGTTAATGTAGTTCCATTTGTTGGGCATGGAACTATAAGAGCCATGGTTTTAGGCTTTGAGGCGAGGGATCCTACAGAAAAGGAGTTAAATGATATGAAAAGCCTCGTCTCTGAGTCCATGGAAGCTGGAGTATTTGGTCTTTCAACTGGATTAATAT
>QMRA01000059.1:0-5421 GCA_003649155.1 Thermoproteota archaeon
ACCTGAGCTATTTTTAGGCGTTTTTTGATATAAGGGACATCCCGGGAAATCTGTTTCAATTATTGGGAAAAGCTGTTTCACTTCAACCCGTAAGGCTTAAAAGTCTTTGAAGAGGTATGTTGGTGGGGAGCGGATTATGCGCCAAGTGCTTTAACTTCTTCTCCAAAAGCGCTGCTTTCTAGTTGCTTCTACGTTGGCGATTCACCTTCTTGTGAAGAAATTACTTTGAGAGGTGGCAGATGTGACTAGAGAGGTATTGCCTGAAGAGTAGAACTTTAAAGAAGTTGAGGAGAGATGGCAGAAGAAGTGGGAAGAATGGGGCATCTACAGGTTCAATAGGGATGACTTGACGCGTCCTACCTACTCCATTGACACTCCTCCGCCCTACCCTAGCGGCGAGTTTCACATGGGTAATGCTCTTAATTGGTGCTACTTTGATGCCGTCGCTCGATTCATGAGGATGCGGGGCTTTAACGTACATTTCCCTCAAGGGTGGGACTGCCACGGACTGCCTACTGAAGTAAGAGCTGAGAAAACTTTGGGCATAAACAAGAGGGACATACCTCCAGAGGAATTTAGGCGTATTTGCAGTGAGCTTACTGAAAAGTGGATAGAGCAGATGAAGGTAACAATGAAAAGGATAGGATTCTCCATTGACTGGTCTCTTGAATATAGGACTATGGACCCGGATTACTGGAGAAAAACTCAACTATCCTTTGTAATTCTGTACAAGAAGGGCTTCATATATAAGGCTGAGCACCCCGTCCTCTGGTGCCCTAGGTGTGAAACTGCAATTGCTGAAGCGGAGGTTGAGTATGTCGATAGGGAAGGAAAACTGTACTACATAAAGTTCCCAACAGCTGATTCTAGCGGACACGTAGTTATAGCGACTACTAGACCTGAACTTCTACCTGCGTGTGTTGCAGCAGTCGTCCATCCAGAAGATGAGAGGTATAAGGACCTCATTGGCAAGGAAATTATCGTCCCGCTATTCAACAGGAAGATTACAGTGTATAGTAGTGAGGAAGTTGACCCTACGTTTGGCACTGGCTTAGTTATGGTATGTACTTTCGGCGATAGAACGGACGTCAGGTGGCAGAAGCAATACAACCTCCCAATAATTAAGGCTATAGATGAAAGAGGAAGAATGACTAGTGCTGCTGGGAAGTATGCTGGCTTAACCATAAGTGAGTGCAAGGAGAGAATTATTCAAGACCTTAAGGAGGCAGGCCTGGTAGTTAAGGAGGAAACTATTCTCCAGAGTATTGGCACGTGCTGGCGTTGTCATACGCCAGTTGAAATACTGGTTAAGGAGCAGTGGTTCGTAAAGACTAGGGCAGTAGCTGATGAAGTTTTGAAGTGGGCTGACAAGATCAGGTGGGTTCCTGACTGGGCTAAGACTAGGCTGATTAACTGGGTTAAGTCTCTTGATTGGGATTGGGTTATTTCGAGGCAAAGGATTTTCGCGACGCCAATTCCAGTATGGTACTGTGAAAAGTGCGGTGCGGTTATCGTTGCTGACGAAAGTTGGCTGCCCATAGATCCCAGGATTGAAGCTCCAAAAATCGAAGCGTGCCCAAAGTGCGGAGGGAAGTCGTTTAGAGGTGAAACAGACGTCATGGATACTTGGATGGATTCATCAATAACCTGCGCGGTACACGCCGGCTGGCCTGACGACATGGAGCTATTTTCAAGATTATTCCCTGCAGACTTGCAGCCGAATGGCTATGACATCATTAGGACGTGGGACTACTACCTACTTGTCAGAGGGATAATGCTGTTTGGAAAGACGCAATTCAAAACAGCACTGATCAATGGAATGGTTAGGGGGACCGACGGCAGGATGATGCACAAGTCCTATGGAAATTACGTTGAGGCTAGAGAGGTCTTAGAGAAGTACGGCGCGGACGCCTTGAGGCAGTGGGCTTATGCTGGAGGAGCTACGGGGTCAGACATACCATTCCGCTGGGAGGACGTAGATTATGGCTGGAGATTCCTACTGAAGTTGTGGAATGCAGCTAGATTTGTTAGTATGCATTTAAAGGACTATAAAGTCGAGGAGGAGCCTAAGCTCAACATCATTGACAGGTGGCTTTTAAGCAAGCTTGAAAAGCTAACTAGAGAGGTTACTGAGGCATTGAGTAACTTCCAATTTAACGTTGCACTCGAATCCATCAGGCAATTCTTCTGGCACACGTTCTGTGACCACTATATTGAGGCAGTTAAGCATAGGCTGTATAAGAGTGGAGATATTCAAAGTAAGATAGCTGCCCAATACACGCTTTACGAAGCACTATTCAGAATTCTACAGCTTCTGGCACCATTTACCCCACATATAGTTGAAGAGATATACCAGAAGATTTACGTTCATGACAAGGGTTATAGGAGCATTCACATATCGCCTTGGCCTAAAGCTGAAGTAGAGCGCATTGATGAAAAAGCTGAGCGTGAAGGCGATTTAGTAATTTCTGTGATAGCTGAGCTTAGAAGGTTAAAGGCTAAAATGCGCATACCGCTTTCAGCGGAATTTAAGCGGGCGTTAATATTTGCTGAGAAGCATGCAGACATATTGGAGAAGTATAGTGACGAAGTGGGAGCAGTAATCAAGGCTAGAGAAGTCAAAGTGGTAAGGGAGAAGACTGACAGGGGCAGTGAAGTTAGAGGGTATCCTGAAGTTAGAGTTGAAATAGAACTATAGATTAAGAAGTGACTCGATAGCGAAGTATTGCAGCTACACCTCCAAATGCTCTTTTTAGTTCTTCACCTTCTTCAGTTTCAGTGGAAATCAGCTCTACGGTTGCTCCAGTCTTCTCAGCTAGACTTATTAGTTCATCAATGAGATCTTCCTTGCTTTTGAGTACTAATGGCGAAGAGCAGTTGGGGCATACTTCGCTGAGAATTCTTGTTTCCTCCTTTCTTGGAGCTACGAGTACTTTCTCGTAGGAGCAATTTGGACAGACCAAGTCTATTTTTTCAAGGTCTAAATCGGTGGATATTAGGAGCAGGTCTACAGCTCCCCTTTCGAGTAGTTCTCGGACTTCCTTTATGCCGTAGGCGACTAAGTCGCTGTTCTTTACGAGAGTTTGGAGGAACTTCTGGACGAGCTGCTTCTCTCTTATGTACTGCACATTTTCAAGTAGAGATCTACTTCTCTTAACTAGCTCGTAAATACCTGCTTCTCCTGTATAGCCTATATCTACGACGCCAATTATTTTGTTTTGAAGTTGGTAGTGGAGGTACTTTCCCTTTACAAAGTCGTACTTTGTTGGGCCTGGCCCTCCAACGATTATTCCACTCAAGTTTATCGGTTGTTTGAGGAATATTTTCTCGGCGTACTCAGCAATTCTCTTATAGAATTCGTGTGCCATTTGCTCAATTATCCTTTCAAATCTCCTCTGCGATTGGCCGCCGGCATCATGCTTTCCCGGGACGCCGGAAGTTATGTGCTCTACTATTTCCAGTCGCCTGCCCTTTAATATGGCGAAAGTTGCTTCTTGCCTGTCGAGCACTATCAACCCATAAAACTCCTTTTCAGCTAGGAAGTCCTTTAGCGGCTCTACGTAGAATTTGCTGTCGCATCGGTACAGGTATATCTTTATGGGTTCCGGTGGAATTATCAGGTGTACTTCAAGCTTCTCATCACCTGGAACTCCTCTTGAAACGTAGCCGCAGAAAATCACTAAGCCTGTTTTGGGAACTTGCTTGAATAACTTTAACCTTTGCATGCATGATGTGAGCGCGTCAAGGACGTGATGCCTAGTCGTTCTGTCCTTTATGTTAGAGGCTTGAGAGTACTCTTGCCGCAAGACGTTCATTATGTCTGAAATTTGCCTTCCAGGAGGGATGTACAAGCTTATGAGCTCAGTACCTCTACCTTGCTTTGACTCAAGCTCTTTAATCATTTTCTCCAATTTATACCGCTCAACTGAGCTTCTCGGCTTTTCCATCTGCTTCACCTAGCTGCTTATAAATGCCACACGAGCTAGAAGACTATCAGTAAAACGTGATAAATCTTTATAAATATTATTTAGAAGCAGGGATTGGGGGTTTTAAATGAGAAGTTTAGTTATCAAGCTTAGCGGTCACCTTCTATTTACAGACCTTAATGCGGAGAAACTGCGAAAATACGCTGAAGTGGTAAAGGAACTTCTCAACGGAGGGTATAGAGTTGCCGTAGTTGTTGGGGGAGGAGGAAAGGCGAGAGAGTACATTAAAGTTGCTAAGGAGCTGGGAGCAAGCAATTTTGAAAGAGATGTCATAGGAATAAGAGTAACTCAAATTAATGCAGCTCTTTTCGCTTTGGCTTTAGGGGAATTTACGCAGGTATCGATTCCCAAAACTTTAGAGGAGATGTGGGAGTGTGTACGGCAGGGTATTAGCAAAGTTATTGTTACTGGAGGTTTGATACCTGGTCAATCTACTGTGGCGGTAGCTGCGCTACTGGCTGAAGCTATGAGAGCGGAATTGATGATTAACGCTACTAATGTTGAGGGCGTGTATACAGCGGATCCTAGGAAGGATCCTAATGCAAAGTTGCTGAAGAAAATTACAGTCAAGGAGCTAATTGAAGTTCTCAGGAAAGCACGTGCAGAGGCTGGTACATACGAGCTCTTCGATTTGACGTCGCTTAAAATAATTGAGAGGTCGGGAATAAGGGTGAGAGTTGTAGATGGGAGGAATGAGCAGAACATCCTTAGAGCAGCACTTGGAGAAGATGTTGGAACGCTAATTGTCCCGTCAAAATGATTGAATTACCACTTAACCTAACCACTAATAGTGCAAACGTAAATCATTAATATAAAAAGGTAATCAACTCCGCGAGAGCAAGAAATATATTTACGCTCAGCACTAACATTTAATGGTCCCGCAGCCTCAACGGCGGCGTCGACTAGACACGGAGCTTAGCTCCGAGGATGAAAAGTCGGCCTCCAGCTGCGGGAAAATAAGTGTAGACCCAAACAAGCCGGGTTGTCGAGCCCGGCACGTTTGGGTCTGAAGCGAGCTCAAGCCCCACGAGTGGTGCCCCCGCGGCTCGTATGGCTTTTTGCGGCCGTACGAAACCCGGTTGATCCTGCCGGACCCGACCGCTATGGGGGTGGGACTAAGCCATGCAAGTCGCGCGCCCCGGGCAACGGCGGGGCGCGGCGGACGGCTCCGTAAAACGTGGCTAACCTACCCTCGGGACGGGGATAACCCCGGGAAACTGGGGCTAATCCCCGATAGGAGAAGAGACCTGGAAGGGCTCTTCTCCGAAAGGGCGCTAAGGCCATGCCCCTTAGCGCCGCCCGAGGATGGGGCCACGGCCCATCAGGTAGTTGGTGGGGTAACGGCCCACCAAGCCTATAACGGGTACGGGCCGTGAGAGCGGGAGCCCGGAGATGGGCACTGAGACAAGGGCCCAGGCCCTATGGGGCGCAGCAG
>QMRA01000060.1:0-5392 GCA_003649155.1 Thermoproteota archaeon
ATCATAAAGTGTTAGGTTGTGATATAAAATGAAGATGGCGAGCTTGATTATGAAGAAACTTTGGCTGGAGAATAGGAAGTTTATTGATTCAAGTAGTTTGAAGAGCATTTGTGAAGAGTTGGGGGTTTCATATAAAATCATGATTCAATATCTTCTGGCGAGTAAGTACTTGGTTAGGATTTTTAGAGGTATTTTGTACGTTAAATCTGTGGAGGAGATTGAGTTTGGAAGGCTTAATGTTAGTCACTTATGGCTGGTAGCTAGGGGTTTGGAGATGAAGGGTGTGAAAAATTGGTATTTTGGCCTCTATACTGCCTTGAGGCTTAATGGTGTTACTCACGAGTATTTTGATGTTGACTTTGTTTTGAATGACGTGATCTTTAGGTTTAGGGAGGTGAACATAGCTGGCCGTAAATTTAAGTTTGTAAAGATTAAGCCGTCCCTATTCTTTGGCGTGAAGGTGAGAGAGGGAATAAAGTACTCCGATTTAGAGAAGACTATCCTAGATTTCATTTACTTGTGGCGTTACAGGGGAATTCCCGAGGAGAAGATATTGCTGGATGTCTCTGAGCTTGTGGAGAGTGCTTCGAGAGAGAAGTTGTTCAGGTATTCAAAGATGTATCCGAAAACTGTTAGGAAATTTTTGGAGAGGATATGTTGAGAGAATTTGTTTATGAAGTTAGTAGAAGGCTAGGTTTAAGTGCAGATTTAATTGAGAAAGATTTTCTTTTACATCAAATTCTCCTTGACTTATCTAAGGTGGACTTTCAGAAAAGTTCGCATTTAAGGGTGGAAGTTGCTTAATAAAACACTATCTTGGCTATTACCGGTTTTCCGTGGATTTGGACTTTACATTCCTAGATCAAGAGGTTTTCGAGGGGTTAAGTCATAAAGGAATTAGAAAGATTTTGTCCAAAAAGGTAAATGAAATTGGAGAGTTATTTGAGGAAGTGGCTAGAAAGAGGAATCTTGATTTTAAATGCGATAAAGGTAATAGGAAGTATGTGGAGCTAGGTGGGAGCAATAAATTTGTAACTTTTAAGCTTTGGTACCCTTCAATTGCAGAATTAGTGACTTTCATTAAAATACAGATAAACTTCCTTGAGAAAATCGTATTTCCAGTAAAGAAGGTTAGGTTAAAGTCCATTTGCCCAGACTCTAGAGAGCTATCATTCCTTTTCCCAGAGTACTACAATGAGTACAGAGCGTCAATACCATTTAAAGTATACGATGTTAGAGAGATACTTTGTGAAAAATTAGAGCTATTAAGGAGAGAGACTTCATAGATGTTTACTTTATTTTGAAAAAATTTAATATTAACCTGGAAGATTTAGAAGAGGTGGTTATTGACAAGGTGAGGTTCATCTTAAAACTTTATCAAAGGTATAGGAGGAATTTCGAGGAAAAAGCGTCCACATGAAGTGCTGAAAAGTTCCCCTTTGGAGCAGAAGGGTATCTATTAATTCAGGAAATAGATAGGGAGGAGTTTTTCTCATTTCTAATGAATTTCATGGGCTGGCTAAATGAAGTGATGAAGCGTATTATTTAGTAGCAGACCAGAATTTGAACATTGACTATTGTAGATGCTAGAATTCTTCGTATCCCCTTAATGGCTCTGCTTTGCAGTAGTGGGATAGTAGTTGCTTCATTATTGTTCTCATTTCTGTCATGATTAGTGCTGGTGGGAGGTCGAGTAGGTCACATACGTCTTGCCAGCTTTTTGCCTGGAGTATTTTTGCTATTAGCATTAGTTTCTGGTGTTTGGTTAGTTTGGGCCGCCTTTCTTCTATGTCGTAGAAGTAGCATTTGGCGAGCTCGTGTGCTCCGTCTACTACTCCTTCTAGAGTCATGGGTCCCCATGCGTAGATTCTGAGCCTTTCGACTTGGACTTTGGTGAGGCGTGGGGTGATTTCTTCTTCAACCGGTATGCCCCATCCTTGGAGTAGTAGGTAGGCTATTTCGGTTTCTAGGTCTCTGTAGGTGTCGTGTAGTGAGTTTATTAGTCTTCGCCTGAACTCCTTATTGGCTTCTAGGACGTATTTTGCGACTTCCTTTTTTAGTGGCTTTATGACTATGACGGTGTATTCTCCGCTGATTGGATTTCTGTCTGGGCTTATGTGGATTGGTATGAAGCCGTTTTTGATCCAGAAGCGTAGTAGGCTTTCTGATACTCCGAATCCCGCGCCTACCCAGTCGTATCCTTTCTCCTTGGCTTCTCTGCATACTTCTCTCAGCATCATCGATCCTATTCCTCTGCCCATGAGCTGGATGTGGGTGGCGATTCTAACTATTCTCCATCCGACGTATTTGCCGAATTCGGTTGTTCTGAAGTGCTTGATGAATCGGTCTGGAATAATGTTTCCTTGTATTTTTGCTCCTAGCAGTAGTTCTTTGCCCACTTCTTTGGGGATGGGTCCTTCCTCAGCTAGTTCAATGCTGCAGACGATTTTGCCTGTTGGCGTTTTTAGTGCTCTGATTTCGTGGTGTGGTGCGTCTGCTATCATGGCTAAGTCTTTGGGCTGATTTCTGTAGTGTGCTAGGACGTAGATGCCTATGAATTGCCTGAGCTCCTCGTCGTTTCTTAGGAATAGGTCTTCTAGGTCTAGCTTGACGTAGTTGAGCTTGAGTTCTTCAATGAACTTCAAGTCTTCTTCGTTTATGTCTGCAGGCTCAGCGTCTAGCATTAGGGTGTCGAAGAGCCACTTCTCGATTGGGTCGTCTCTTGCATACCTTATGGGCTCGGTCATCTCGTACTCTAAAACTTTGGTTTGGGGGTCTTCTTTGAGGGCTTTGAGGAAGCGGACCGAGAAGCCTCTTCCTGCACCTTCATATCCGTGGATTGTGGATGAGAATACTAGCCTTCTAAATGCCCTCCATATTGCGTATAGCATTGGGACTGGCAGGCCGGCTGCCTCGTCCACAGCTATTACGTCTGCTCTTCGAGTTACTGCGTCGAGCGGCTCCCTATACTCGATTATTATCTGCCTAGTTTCAACTCTGACTATCATGCCTCCTCTTCGGAGGACTTTGATGTTCTTGTAGCCGAGTGTTTTGAGTGCCTTTAGTGCTAATTCCATTAGTGGCTGTACGTTGGTTGGGCTTGGAGCTGTGACTAGTACTTTAACTGGAATTTTCTTTAAGCTAATAGCTCTAGCCAGTGCGACTAGCCCAATCCCTACTGAGCAGGACTTACCTCTACCCCTATCAGCTGTGATGACTACGGCTAACCTGCCTTTAGGCCTGTCAATAAGCTTTTCGAATAGCCTTAAAACTTCAACTTGATCTTGGGTTAAGGCTAATCTGAAGATTTTTAGTGAGAATGGGCTTCTCTTGGGGAGCTTAATCTTCCTTTCACGCTTATACTTTGACGTGCGCTTAACTCCTATGAGCTTGAAGGGTTTGAGAAAGCGTTCTTCATCTGAAGCGTAAACGGCGATGCCCTCATACTCGAGGAGCTTCTTGATGAATCGCCTAGTGAATATGTCTCTAACAGTCGAGACGGGGTATTGGATGGTTGCGAGCTCACGCCTAAACCTAGTTACAATTTTGGGCCAAGACTTAATTGATGGGGCCAGTAGGACTATTAGTCCTCCCCCCCGGACAATTCCAGTTAACCTGCCAACATCATTTGGGTTTAAGTCGTTGATTAAGTCGAGAACTGCAATGTCGAAAGTCGCTCCTAAAACGGTTTCAGTGTCCTTATAATTGATTACTTTAAATTCAACTCGCCCATCAAATTCGTCGGCAAATTCTCCGATGAGCTGGAGCCTTTTGGCTGCGTCATCATAGAATGAGTGGTAAGTGTAGAGCACTTCGATCTTATCTCTACGCTTTAAAAGTGAGCTGCAGGCTTCTACGAGCATTTCTCTTGCAGCTACGCAGAGCTTGAATTGATCGTCTCCAGTGACAACTAGCATTCGCCTGTGATTGATTGCTGCAGCCTCTTCGAGAACTCTGCTTAGCGTGACGCCGGCCTTCATTGATAACACCTCCAGAAACAGTAGTCGTCACTGTAATTGCAGAAAAATTTACGAGAGCAATCTTAAATACTTGTAGTAAATCTCGAGGCATGAGCTAAAAGCAGCGTGCTTAAGCTTTAAGCATAGCCCCTTGAATACAATGCTCACTTACTCCGCAATTTAGAGGTGGCATTGAAAGCGACTGACGTGGTCAGTGGGCAATTAAATATGCTTAATATTTAAGTAGTACTAGTACTACTAGTAGTAGCGGTGAAGGAAGATGTCCATCATAAAGGTTACTCGCAAGTATCAAGTTACGATTCCTGAAGTAATAAGGCAGAAATTGGGCGTAAATGTGGGCGATAAAGTCCTAGTAACGTACGACGAGGAAGAGGGCGTCATAAAAATGAGGCTTCTGAAGAGGGTTGAGAGGACTCGCTTGAAATTGGGTAGAAAGCTTACTGCTGAGGAGGTTGAGCGCGCTATCTTGGAGGGCTTGAGGAAATGCCTAGACTTGGAGCAGTAATTGACACAAATGTACTCGTGTTTGATACTTTTGAAGACTCGGATCACTGTGAAGAGGCTAGCAGCCTACTGGATTCGTTAGAGGAGTGGTTTATACCGAGCATGGTGGTCCACGAATATGTTTGGGCTTTGAGGGGGCTGGGATTATCATTTGAAAAGGCTAGGGGGAAGGTGTGCGAGTATATTCTTGACCCTAGAGCAACGCTTGTTCCAGTAGAATTCAGTGACATACTATTTTCGCTTGAATACGCAAAGAGCTTTGACGAGTATAATGATCTTGTAATATTGTCGATTGCAAGTAGGAGGACGAGGAGAATTGCTACTTTCGATCAGAAGTTGAGGAAGAGAGCGGAGAGAATGGGCATTGAAGTACTGCCTTAATAAATATTATATAGGAATTATATGGAATTATCTTCGGCTTCAACTCTTAAATATGACTTAATTGCTCACGTGGTTAATTGGACTAGCTATTAGGGAATATGGGCACTAATTGAACTACTTAATCAATTTGCTTTTAATATGTCGATAGTAATGTTTAAATAATTCTTGAAGGTGTTACTTTTTCCGAAAAGGGTGTTACTAAGATGGCGGGGCATTATGAGCACAAGTCCAAGAGCGGAGTTACGAGGCTAGAAATAATATTACTAATTGCTCTTGTAGTGGCTTCATGCATTGCAGGATATGCTTGGTTCGGCAGGCAGGTGCCTGCTCCAACGCCGGCGGAGGAGGAGCGAAAAACCATTACGATTGTTGATAGTGCTGGTAGGTATGTTACGGTTCCTTGGCCATTGAAGAGGATTGCTGCATTGACTTCGGATAGTGCTCAAGTCTTAATTGCACTTGGAATGAAGAACGCTATTGTTGGTATAACTAAGTACGCTGCAGGTGACCCGTGGGCTCCAAATGTG
>QMRA01000061.1:0-5371 GCA_003649155.1 Thermoproteota archaeon
GGATACTAAAAAGATACGCAAGAAGACTAAAAGACTACATTCGCAAAAGAGAAAAAGACGTGCCAGAAACCTCAAGAAAACTAAGAGAAACACTAGAAAAATCCATGATATAGTGAAAACATTAGAAAGAGATGTGATCAAAGTGGATTAGGCATCCATGCCTCATATATGCCGTATATGTGCCTCATGTATGACGCATATATAACGTATATACGAGTAATATTAATGCAATAATATGGGGCTGAGGGTTTCCCGCTTAGGAAGGGAGGTCCACCAGCTGTTAACCCCGTCATCATAGGTCAGTAACTCAGCACTCTTCATCTGTTTCGAGCCCTCGGCCCATAATTCCTTAAATTTTAAGGCTATATGAGAGAAATATAAGTTCAAATTGATAATGACATTATAAATATTGAAAAACCTTTTTATTGAAATTTTACGCTGATGATGTAGAATTGATGAAAAGCAATTATATAACGTCATAATGTGACAAGATGGTGTCTTTCTTCTCTTTATAATTGAGAGAATAATTTTATTAATATGATGAACCTTTAAAGATTAATCTTGATGTCATTTTGGATGATTAAACAAAATATTATAATGAAATGGATTATTTTTATGGGGATTTGTCAATTCGATCTATATTACTTCATTTTATGTGTTCGTTCGAGTGTTTTTAGTCTAAGTACTATTAATGTCATAATTGTTGTTATTATTGCGGACATGTAATATCCAACGCCGATTGCCATGCCTATGCCTGCAGTTATCCATACTGTTGCTGCAGTTGTTATGCCGATGACTTCCATTCCACGCTGCATTACTACGCCTGCGCAGATAAATCCTATACCTGCAATAACTGATGCAGCTATTCTGGTTGGATCTCCTGATGAGAATCCCATGAATGAAATCGTTGTGAATAGGGTTGAGCCACAGCAAACAAGCATATGAGTTCTCAGTCCAGCCGGTTTATGTTCAATTTCTCTCTCATACCCAATTATAGCTCCTAGAATAGCCGAAATCACGATCCTTTCAATTATTAAGAGTTCGGTGCTACTTATCATCGCGCATTAGTTAGGATGCCTATTCATTAATAAATATAGCGAATTTTGCATATAATTGTGCTTATGATTATTTCATCGCCGGGATTTTGAGCTTCAAATCTTAATATTTTCATTCTACTTGTTGGTAGTGCAGATTTTGTATTTGTAAATTGTAGCAAAGCTTATCAGAGTGTTATTAGCATGTCTTTTAATCCACTTTTAGGGGTGGGTCTAGCTGCCGCGCCGCCTTCGAAAGTTAATTCCATTGTTAAAAGGTAACTTAGGATTAATGACTTTAACTAGTGGACTTTGGAATTTTGCTGGCCAAATGGTTTGGCCTTTTTCCACTCTATACTACTTAGCTTTGGGAGCTTCCTACATGGATCTTGGCTTGCTTTCTGCTGTTTGGAGTGCTTCCAGGGTGGTCCCCCTCATGATTGGGGGCTATTTAACTGATAGGTTTGGGAGAAAGAGGCTTGTAGTTACATTTAGCTTCGGCCTTTCAGTAATAAATTTGCTTTTCGCAGTAGTTCCAAGCTGGGAATATTTGATTCCAATAATTGCTTTGGATGGTTTTATTTCTGGGCTTAGGGAGCCTGCATTCTCTTCAATAATAGCTGATTCTACTAAGCCTGAAGTTAGAGCACTAGGATTTGCAGTGTGGAATTTTGGGCCAGTATTATTTGGAATGTTTTCACCATATATTGCAGGGAGAATAATAGATGACATGGGAATCGTCAATTCTATGAGGCTACTATACATTGTTCTGTTTGCATTTTCATTTACAGCATGTATCTTAAGATTGCTGTTTTTAAAGGAGACACTGTCTGAACGTACTGTCGAGAAGATGTCATTAAAGTCCATTTTAAGTAGTGGAGTTCTTTTCGTCTTGAAGGTTCCTAAAAGAGTTTTAACTCTTTTCGGCGTTTCTTCCATTTTGTTTTTAGTTTATGGTTTGGCTGATCCTTTTTGGATTGCATATGCTACTAGGGATGTCATTGGATTGACTGCTTCTCAGTGGGGATTAATTCTAATTTTTCAGACTGCCTTGAAATTAACACTCACTCCCATATTCGCATATGTTTCGGATAGGTTTGGTAGAGTTAAACTGCTATTTTCGTCGCTTCTAATTTCGGCTACTGCTCCATTTCTCTTTACTTTGAGTGGTTCTTTTGAGCAGACACTTATCCCTATTGCCTTATATGGAGTTTTTATGAGTGCTTCTTCAGTAACGCTATCTGCACTCTTAGCAGATTACATTTCTAGAGAGTCGAGGGGTAGAGCCGCTGCATTTCAGGGCACTTTAAATCAAATAACTCTTGTGATTGGCTCAGTTATTGGAGGTTATACTTACCAGAATATTTCTAAGTCATATCCATTTCTTATGGCCTCAATATCTTTACTTGTTGCTTCTCTAATCACTTTGCTTTTAGTTAAAGAACCTAGGGTGAGGGCTGAATAAAGTAGGAGTTTTAAACTTCAATTGTATATTTATTTCCGAGAAAATGATGGAGATTGGGTGTTCGATGTGAAGGAAAGGCATTTAATGACTCTATACAAGCTTGCTCTGCTGGGGGGTTGTTGGAAGCCAATATTTATTGCAACTAAGGATCTTGGAAAGGTTATGGGCATTTCTCAGCAGTCTGCTTCGAGGAGGCTTAAAGAGCTTGAAGAGATGAAGTTAATTATGAGAGAGGTTTCTAGGCGTGGGCAGTTTGTGAAAATTACTGACAAGGGTTTGAAGGTTTTAAGAGAGGTTTATACTAATTTGAAGAGGGTGTTTTCTGAGATTCCGAAGTCATTCACTATTAGAGGTTATGTTTTTAGTGGATTTGGAGAAGGAGCTTACTACATGTCAATTCCCTATTATTATGAGCAGTTCGTGAAGAAACTTGGATTTAAGCCTTATCATGGTACTTTAAATTTAAAGTTGAAGGGTATTCATGATCTGGAAGTTAAGAAGTTGTTGAGCAGTCTTCCTGGGATTGAAATTAAGGGCTTTTCAAATGGCCGTAGAACTTATGGTGGCGCTAAATGCTTTAAAGCTAAGATAGGTGGAGTTGATGGAGCTGTAGTTCTCATTGAGCGTACTCATTATGGTGAAGATGTAATGGAAGTCATTTCACCCAAGAAACTTAGGGATGAACTTAATTTAAATGATGGTGATGAAGTTGTTGTTGAAGTATTTGTTGGACCTTAATGTAAGGTATCAAGTAATTTTATCTTTATTGCATGTTGACGAATTTGTAGGTGGTGATTGTCGATGAGCTTATTGTTGCTTTTTAGCGTACTTATACTCTAAGCTTAGTTTTTCGAGTTCTTTAAGGATTTCTGGATTTTTATCGATTAGCTTTTGAACTAGGCTTAAGTATCTAGCTACTCTGATTGCGTCTGGACTTATCTCGGCTAATTTTTCTCCATTGACTA
This sequence comes from Thermoproteota archaeon, assembly GCA_003649155.1. GTDB lineage: Archaea > Thermoproteota > Methanomethylicia > Culexarchaeales > Culexmicrobiaceae > Culexmicrobium. The sequence goes on from QMRA01000061.1 coordinate 3,465, forward strand.
GTACGTAGTGTTTTTGTTTAATTTTCTCTCCTACTTCGAATATTGCTTCATTTACGGCTGCGTGAACTAATAGGCAATGGGGTGATCCATCTACGGTTAGCACTGTTATGCTTGAAGGCTTTGATGCTCGTATTATTGATGCGATTTTTCCGTATGCTAGTTGTCCTTCACCTTCAGGGCAATATGTTAGCACAACCTTTCCTTTACCTAGCTCTTCAACTACCTTTGGGTTTACTATTTGTGCGCATTCGCCGATTATTAGTAGATCTGCCTTCTTCAGTATTGGAGCTTTTACCCAAACTCTCAGTAGCTTAGGCTTCACGGTTTTCACCCCAAAGTTTTGATATTAAGAGGTATACACATAGCTCTCCGCACATTGTGCATGCGCCTTCGGTTGCACCAAATCTTTTGTGCATAGCTTTGGCTTTTTCTGGGTCAAGTGTTAATTTATACATTTTCTCCCAGTCGAGTTTTGCCCTTGCAGTTGACATTTCAAGATCTTTCGCTGATGCTTTCTCTCCTAACTTCACTATATCACCTGCGTGTGCAGCTATTTTTGCGGCAATTAGTCCTTCTTTTACGTCTTCAGCTGTTGGTAGTGAGAGGTGCTCTGCTGGCGTTAAATAGCAGATTAGGTCTGCGCCTTCAGCAGCTGCAATAGCTGCTCCGATGGCTGCTGAGATGTGGTCGTACCCTGCAGCTATATCTGTTACTAGTGGTCCGAGGACGTAGTATGGTGCTCCTTTGCATAAGGCTTTTTCGAGCCTTATGTTTGCTGCTATTTGGTTTAATGGGACGTGACCAGGTCCTTCAACCATAACTTGCACGCCTTCTTTCCACGCCCTTTCAACTAGCTCTGCTACTGTTAGCATTTCTGCCATTTGGGGGTAGTCGTGGGCATCTGCAATTGCTCCTGGTCTGAGCGCATCTCCTAAGCTGATTACAACATCATACTCCTTGCAAAGCTCCAATAGGTAGTCGTAATTTTTGTAGAGTGGATTTTCCTTATTATTAAATAGCATCCAAGCTGTTAAAATCGCTCCTCCTCTACTGACGATTCCTGCTACTCTACTGCTTCTAACTGTTTTTTCAGCTGTTTCTTTCGTAATTCCTGCGTGTATGGTCATGAAGTCTACTCCGTCTTTCATGTGGAGTTCAATAGTGTTGAATATGTCATCTTCGTCCATATGTACTCCTGCGCCTTTCTTTTTCGCGGCTTCGATAAATGCTTGGTAAATTGGTACTGTGCCAAATGGAACTGGTGCTACTTTCATTAACTTTCTCCTAATAGTGTTTAGGTCTCCTCCTGTGCTTAAGTCCATTATCGTGTCGGTTCCATACTTGATTGCTACTTTAGCTTTTTCAATTTCCATGTTCAAGTCTGCGTGGAGTGTTGATGTTCCAATATTCACGTTAACCTTTGTCTTTAATCCAAGTCCTATGCCGACGATTTTAACATTCCTTCTCTTGACGTTTTTCGGGATTATTACGAGTCCTCTAGCAACTCTTCTCGCTAATTTTTCTACATCTATTCCTTCACTTTTAGCTACGATTTTAACTTCTTCACTTATCTTACCGTTTCGAGCTGTGATTAGTTGAGTCGCCACACCAGAATCCTCCAATATCCTCTTTTGTGTGAATTGCACAATGCTTTATATTGCTTTAGTTTATTTCTTCAATTTTTATTGAATATGTGGGGCAGAGAGATGCTATCTTTTTGATTAGATCTATAAGTTCTTTCTCTGAGATTATTCCTACGTTTTCATCTCCGCCGCATCTGTACTTCAGCTTGATTCTAGTTTTAGCATTATCATTGTACTCAAAAATTTGTGGAGCTAGGATTATGCATCCTGCGCATCCTATACATCTCTCTGTGTTAATTTTAACTTTGATCTTTTTCATGGTAC
>QMRA01000062.1:0-5241 GCA_003649155.1 Thermoproteota archaeon
ATAAAATACTAATCATGTAAACTAATCATAAAATTGATTTACAATTCACTATTATATTCTTCTCTATTTACAAAAGAGTAACTTCGTATTTTTGGAAAAAAGAAAAAATATAAGCAAGGTATTCACAATTTATTTTAGAAATCAAAAGGGTGGGGGAGGAAAAGGAAATGTTCGCTATATATCCAATGGGAGATCCTGTTGATGACCCATTTCCCTGGTAGGTATTATAAATATTCCAATTATTTATTTTTATTTTCTTCAGTAACGCTTTTATCTAAGATTCAAAAATATATGTTTAATGCTAATAGGTGAAAAAGCTTTGTCCACTCCAATGGATGAGCTTTGGAGCAAATATACTGCTTATTTAAATCAATTAAATGAAGTAGTAGCTCGTTTGATAATGGCTTTAACACGTGCAAATCCTCGAAATGTTTCAGAAGTTGCAAGAGTTACAGGTTTGTCCCCATCGTTGGCTCATTATTATTTAAAGCGACTAGTTGAAAGGCGTTTTCTTAAAATTACCACTAAAGTTAATTATCCAAGAATAGGTTTAAGGCCTTCGCAAGTCTTGATAGAAACATCCCCTGATAAAAGAAAATTTGTACATGAGGCACTTAAAGTAAATGATTATTGGCATTACATTGCTCCTTGCTACGGTCATTTTAACGGATTTTATATGGGTGCTATCGTGCCATTTGGAAAGGAAATCGAATTTAGGCTCTTCTTAGATACTCTGCAGGAAAGAGGATTGATAAAACGCTTTTCCATTGATTGGCTTGAAGATATAATAGATATTTCAAGAGGATTTTATTGGTTTGATTTTAAACGGAAGAAGTGGATATTTAGGTGGGATGATTGGGTTAAGGAAGTAATGAATGCACACTATGTTCCTGTTAAAAACAGTATCAATACCAATGGTACATATTTCTCATTTAAGCCTGATTTTACAGATATTTTCATTTTGAAGGAGCTGGAAAAAGACGCTTGCGTTAGTTTTAGGGAAATAGCTTCTAAGTTAGATATAACTTCACCTGCTGTTCGTTATCATTATTATAATCATGTAATTAGATTCAATTTAATAAAGGGTTATCGTCCAGTTGTCCTTCCCTATCCACCAAGCGTTTCCGACTTGTTCATATTTTGCATAGAATTTTACGATGATGTATCGCTTGGGAAGTTCATTAACTCTCTAAATGGCAAACCTTTTACTACTTCGGTGTCTAAGGTTGCAAATAGGTGTAAAGTATACATGGATGTCTACTTGCCTAAAACAGAGTTCTTCAATTTTGTTGATGCATTAGTTAGGTTATCTGATATAAACATTGTTTTAGATTTTAATTATGTGATATTAGACTTCAAAAAGTATTCTCGTCAGACAATCCCATATGAAAGGTATGTAGATGGCAAGTGGGTATACTCTCATAAGGAGTATATCAGTAAAGTACAAACTATAGCTAAGAAGGTTTCAAAGCTCTATAGCATGTCTACTTAGAAATTTAATTTTTGCCGTTAAGGTTATTTTATTCCTTTTCTTATTTTTGCCGGTGATTTTATGGCGAATCGCGGCGGTGAGAAGAAAATAGCGCTTGTTAACGGCTTCCTAATAGATGGTAGTGGCTCACCTCCAGTTGATAGAGCTGTGGTTGTAGTTGAAAATGGTAGGATTAGTGCTGTTGGCCCTGCTGGTGAAGTTGAAGTTCCTTCAGATGCTGAGGTTATTGATGTTGGCGGCATGACTATAATGCCTGGATTGATTGATGCGCATATGCACTTCATGGGCACTCGCACCCATAGGTTGGAGGAGTACTTTGTCATTCCTGAGCAGGTTAGGCTCTTAAGGTGTGTTCGTGATGCTGAAGCTCTATTGGAGGCTGGCTTTACAACCGTAAAGGATTGTGGTGGTACAAATGGCTTATACTTGAAGATGGCAATAAATGAGGGGAGTGTGCGCGGCCCGAGAGTTTTAGCTGCTGGACACGTTTTAAGTCAGACTTTCGGTCATGGTGATATTCACTTTTTGCCAATTGAGTGGGTTAGGCAGAAGATTCCGACGATATGTGATGGTGTAGATGAATGCCGTAGAGCTGCTAGATATGCTTTGAGGGAAGGTGCAGATTTCATTAAAATATGTGCTACTGGCGGCGTACTCTCTATGCGTGATAGGCCTGAGCATACTCAGTTTAGTTTTGATGAGATTAGAGCTATAGTTGAGGAAGCAGGGAAGGTTGGGACATTTGTTTCTGCTCACGCTCAGGGGACTGAGGGCATTAAAATTGCTATTGCCGCTGGAGTTAAAACTATTGATCATGGAATATACTTGGATGAGGAAGCGATTAGAATGATGAAGGAGCGGGGCGTAATTTTAGTGCCGACATTATCCATTGCGTACCAAATTGTAACCAAAGGCAAGGAGGCTGGAATTATTGAGTGGGGAGTGAGGAAAGCTACTGAAGCTTTTGAACATCACTTGAAGAGCGTTAAGATGGCATATGAGGCTGGAGTTAAAATTGCTACTGGAACTGACTTTGGCAGCCCGCCACTGTGGAAGATGGGCACAAATGCCATGGAGCTCGAGCTACTAGTTGAAAAAGCTGGATTTAAGCCTATAGACGCAATCGTATCTGCAACTAAAATTGCAGCTGAAGCATGTGGTTTAGCTGATAAAATAGGCACCATTGAAGCTGGAAAGATGGCTGACATCATTGTAGTTAATGGAAACCCGCTAGAAGATATTAAAGTCCTCAGAAAAGTCGATAACATAAGGCTGGTGATGAAGGAAGGTAAAATTGAAGTAAATAGAGGAGTATAATATCCCTTATACTCTTTTAAGATCACTTCCCCTCTCACTACTTCACACTACCGCTGGTGATTTGCCATGAACTGGAAAGAGTTGTATAGTAGGGTGCTTGAGACTTCCAGTGTGGATGATGTGTTAATTTATAGTATAGCTGACAACTACATTGAAGATAAGTTTAAAGCCGAAATTAAAAGAATCGAGTTGGATATAGCGAAGTACAATCGCCTGTGCGATGACGTCAAAAATTTCTTCGACATCAAGTACATATTTCACAGCAAGGCTTTCAACTCATTCATTCAAGATCCACTAAGCCACATCAGAGACGTCTTAAAATCCAAAATTCAAAGATCAGTTAAGAAGAAGTTGTCATTAAGGCGCTTCAATCAAATTGCAAATTTAACAGTGAGAAAGTGTATAGACACTAATAGCAGAATACTGTTTCAGAATTTCGTGGCGCTATCAATACTCTACAACATGCACAACTTCGATCTCAAAATTAAATACCCAGAAAACTCTTGGGTGCACCTGGACAGGAAGGGTCATCAGCGCGGAGGGCATATACCCCCAAACTACATAATAGATGTAAACGGGTCATACTATAGCTTCTTTATAGAAGCTCCAAGGCCAATCAAGTGGAGTTTACCGCTGAAAAGTGAAGATTCACTTCCACTTCACGCTGCACCTAGACCTGACATAATGATTTACAGAGGGTGGGTTGAAAATATTGTTGAAGGAGAGTCTAATTCAACGCTGATAAAATCTCCAGATTTCATAATTGAGTGTAAGGAAATTGCTGGATGGTGGAAGAGCACTAGGAAGTCAAAGGGAATTAAGCACTTAACTAACGGGGAGGTTGAAAACGTGGACGCAGTGAGGGTAATTGAGTTATACCGCAACTTGTACAACCCTGGCGAAATAATTCTAGTGTCAAAAGTCAAAGTTCCTAGAGGAGTGAAGTACAAGTTGAGCTTAAGAGGCGTTGAAACTATTGACAATACGAATTTAAACCCATTAGCTATCAAGCGAATAACAGAAATTATACTGGAGCATTCAGACTAAACAGGTTGCTTTGCAAGCTCTCGTTTATGCCGAAATTTCTGTTAAAATAATTATTTCCTGCAATAATTGTAAATTATATTTTAGTCACTTCATGTTATTTCTGGCAATTCCTTGCCTTTCATTTCTCTTCCCATGAATGCTGCTGCTGCGCCGATTAAGTGTACTAGTGCGAAGAAGCTGAATGCCAAGTACCAGCCTCCAATAGCTACCAGTGATGGAACAATGTATGGGCCGATGATTGCTCCAATTCTTCCAATTGCAGAGGCCCATGATGATCCTAGCCCTCTAGCGTGGGTTGGATACTGTTCTGGTGTGTAAGCGTATATTGCGGCCCATGATCCTAGGTCGAAGAATGATAGCAAGCTGCCCCATAGTAGCATTTCTATGATTGTTGTTGAGCTTGCGTACATGAATGATGATAGTGCGGTTAGCGCTAAGTATGTTCCTAATATTGCTTTTCTGCCGACTTTTTCAACCAGAAATACTGCGCTGTAGTATCCTGGTATCTGAGCTATGGTCATTATGACTAGGTACTGGAAGCTCCTTATCAGTGGGATTTTAGCAGCCAGCACGCTTTTAGGAAGCCATATGAAAACTCCATAGTATCCCATTGCTATAGTGAACCATACGATCCATAATGTTACTGTTACCCGCCTATTCTCCTTGGAAAACAGTATTGATATTTGCTCACCAATATTTAGCTTAGTAGTTTTAATTTCAGGTGTCTTTAAACCGTACTTTTCAGCTATCTTCAATGCTTGACTCTTATTTCCTGTTAGCATTAAGTATCTGGGAGACTGCGGAATAAGTGGGTATGATACTAATGTTAGTGCGAGAGAAATTAGTCCTGTGGCTGCCATGGCTGCTTGCCAACCAGCTGATGGTAGTACCCACCATGTAATGAGTAGAGCTATTAGCCAGCCGTACGCCCAGAAGCTCTCTAAGAAGCAGAGGTTCATTCCTCTCTCTTCAGCTTTCGAGAGTTCAGACACTAGTGCAGCTAGAATTGGGAGGAGGCCTCCAACTCCTATTCCTGCAATTGCTCTTAGCACGAAGATTGCGTGGAAAGATTGCGGCGCGGAGTAGATGAGCATATTTGAAATTGAGAATAATATTGCAAATATTGTGCAGATCTTCTTCCTGCCAATCCTGTCGGCTAGCGGCCCGCCTATTAATGCTCCAATTAGCATTCCAATAGTAGTTGAAGCTGCGAGTAGTTGAACTTCAACTCTACTTGCATTTAGAGATTTAATTATTGATGCAAGTGTAAAGCTAAGTATGCCTACGCTCATTGAAGCTGAAGCCCAAATTAAGCCTGCAACAGCTGTTAGTCGGACTTTCATGGCTCTATCCTCAATACTTCCATATATTTTAGCTCTTTATTA
>QMRA01000063.1:0-5237 GCA_003649155.1 Thermoproteota archaeon
CTTTTACCCTTGGTCTAACTTGCACATGCACGTTGAGGTCCGCCCGCCTGATGATGCTAAGAGGGCCTTGGGCGCATTTAGGCTTGATGTGAGTCCAGCTATCAGCTTGATCTCCAACCCAGATCGCGCTAGTGACATGTATGTTGTTTGTGAGGATTGCGGAAGCTACGTTTGGCTTAGGTCCTCTTGCCGTAGAGATTTCATGTCTTGTGGATTGGCGTTGGCTGCTGGTAGTGGTGAGGTTGGATTTGTTGATGGGGGTGTGCCTCACTATGGCTATGGCGCCATTTTGAATTTGAGCTTGCCTTCTGGCTGCAAGCTGTTTGACGCGTCGGGAAACGTGATTGGAGAAGTTTACTCCTCTTCTGCTAATTTTTCGCTTTTCAATGCTGCTTGTAGAGCTTATGTTGGTGGTGTTGAGGTTAAGGGTTTTGGGAGCTACATTAATCAACCATTACTAAAGGTAATTAAGCCGCCTTCTTGGAGCTATAAGGTTGGGGATGTCGTAGAATTGAATTTTAAGTTTGACTCCAGCTTGTTAAATCGCAAAAAAAAGGGAGGAGATTTAAGCGGGTTTAAACTTTCTTTTCCGCTCTCTTCTTGGTTACAATTATTGCTGTTGCAATTGCTCCTACTGCCACTGCAGTCATGACCACTGTTTCTAATCCTATTATTACATGGGCTGGCCTTGGCTCTATGACTATGTTAACTGAAGCTTCTGCTAGCGTGTATCCTTCCTTGCTGGCTTCTACTTCAGCTACGTACTCTCCTGGAGCTAAGTCTTCGGTTGGTATGCTTGCACTGTACACTCCTGGCTCTATTTCTGTTGCTGTGTAGGTTGTGCCTGCAAGGGTTACTTTTACTGTTGCTGCTTCAACTGCTTCCCCAGCCGCATCTTTTAGTGATACTTCTATTGTTAGTGTTTCTCCTTGAGCTACTGTGAGTTGGGTTGCTGCTGGTGTTGCTGTCATGATTGCTAATGCTACTCCTGGCTCTACTTCTCCGCCTGTTGGTGCTTCTATAGTGTAGATTGGTGTTGTTGCTTCTGGAGTTGTTGTTTCTTCTACTTCAAGTCCTATGCTTGGGTCGTGCTCTAGTATTCCTCCGTTGAAGTATGGGTAGCAGATGAATAGCCTTAGGAATCCTCCGGCCTCTAGGTATGCTGCTTTAACATTTACCGTCTCTTTGGTCCCGTTTGGGTATGTTATTGTTGCGATGTTTATGAATCTGAAGAATCCTCCTAGTGTTGCTTCTTCTGACAGTAATTCTATTGTTAGGTGTTCGCCAACTTCCTTTGGTACTGGGAGTGGCCTCTCGTACTCTTTTGTAGCGTTCACCTCCACATTTACCTTCACTTTAACTTCCTTTCCTTCAGCGTCTACGTGGGTTAGCACGCTTGCTTTTGCAGCTGCCTTTTCAATGTTCTCTGCTGCCTCTACGAGAGTCATCTGCCTCCTATGTAGCTCTTCTGCATTTAGTGATGCTACGTCTATCCATAGTGCTAGTCCTTCGGTGCCGTTTACTTCTATGCCGTACTGCTCTTCTAGGATTGCCTTGATTTCGTCTAGGATCCACTCCCACTTGCTTAGGACGAAGTCCATTTTCAGCTCTGCCTTGGTTATTGTGTAGGTTACGTTGTTAACTACTTCTTCTACTGGGACGAAGTAGAATCTGCACCTTACCATTAGGTTGTCCTCTAGGAACTTGAAGTTCGGGTTTGGCACGTGGGTTAGCTTGAATGTGAACATTATTCCTATTTCAGTTCCGTCTTCTGCTTTTATTGGCCCTACATCTGTTAGGTCCCAGAATGCTGAGGCGAAGTGGAATAGTGGTGGGTGCCACTTTGCTGCCCATGCTGCAACTAGGTCTTTGAGGCTTCTTGCTCTGTGCCTTGCTTCCTCTGCTATTTCGTGGCACTTGCTGATTGTCTTGTTGATCTCCTTCTCGATTTCTACCATTGCTGTCTTGACTTTATTCACGTTGACGTGTACTTTATTTGCCAGCGTGTTCGCTACGTCTACATCTACTGTTGTGTTTAACTCGTGGAGGATTTCTACTGTGTTTGTAACTGTGACTGACACGTTTACTGCCACATTGACTAGTACTTCTACTTCTGTGTAGTTGGCTGCTAGCTTTTCGATGTCGACTGTGACTTCGTGGATCATTTCTTTGATGACTTCAACTTCCTTCTCTGCGTGCTCGATGTGTGAGTGTGCTTCTGTTACTCTATCATCTAGTTCATCTGCTTCTTCAATTATTGCTTGTGCTAGCTCCTTGATTAAGTATAGCTTTTCTCTGAGTTTAACTATGTGACTTCTGCACTCGTTCATGTGAGTTTTGACTTGCTGAGCTATATAGTGCATTGGGCCGAAGAAGTCTATTATGATTTCATTTGTAACGTTTAATTCGTGTTCAAGAGTAACTAATGTGCTGGCTACGTCGTCTACTTCTACGCATATTTCGAGCATTAGTTCTTTGAGTATTGTTACGTTTAATTCTCTAGTTTGATTTAGTATTGCTGGTATTCTTTCGATTAACTTGTTTACTATTTGCTTGGTCAGGGTGTTCATTATCATTATCTTAGCTGATACGTCGCATCCGCCTTCAGCGCACTCGCCCTTTATTTCCTGTAAGGTTTCGTTGAAGTCGCTCATGTAGTCTGCGGCTTCGTGGCAGTAATTCTCGATTTCATCTGTCATGTTCATTACTCTTGCGTGGATCTGGTAGGCCCACTCGTACTTATTTCTCAGTATTTCTGTAGCGTTTAGTGCTTCTTCAATTCCCATTCTAGCCTGCTTCGCTTTTTCTAGTGTGGCGTTTAGCTGTAGTTTCAGCCTTTCATATGCCTCTTCGACTTCCAGTGCCCTTTTAATTTGCTCGTAGACTATCGTCTTGTTGACTAGGCCTGCAGTGAAGTTCAGGTTTCTCCTGAATTCTATTAGTTGGCTCATGTTGATGGTGAAGTAGTCCCATATTCCCTTGAAGTGTACTACGTGGACTGTTGCGTTTTCCTTATTGTAATACCATATGAATATTGGGTGCCTGCCTCCAGCTGGGAATATTATTGTAACTACGTCAGTCTCTATTACTTTCCATCCTTCAATTCTCCACTGCTTCAGCTCTCCCCATGGCTGCTCTGCTTTTACTGGCTTGAATGCTGGTGCTACTGCTAGTGCTATTAGTGCTACTAGTATCAATCCTAAGATGCTTCTCTTCATGAGAAATCACCCGGCTTACATTCGCGCAGACGGAGAAAAACTTTATTTTCTCGATTTGCCTCGAATGTGTTCTCGAATAGTTCGAGAGCTATAAAATTATTATTGCTACTGCTTCAAGTGCGAGTAAGGCGCTGTACATTGTTATTAGGGTTATCATGGCGGCTTTCTCGCTTCCAATTTTCAGCACGCCTATTAGCATGGAGATCATCATTATGCAGGTTAAAACTTGTGATAAGACGAATACGTATTGGCTGAAATTGCCGCCTGCTATTACTGCCCACAGGTAGAGTAGGCATGGCATCGTTGATACTGCTACGCCAGTGCAGGTGTCTATGACTTCGCCTATGCTTAGCCTCCGCTTTGTGGATATCATGGTTAGAATTACTATTATGAGTGATAGGACGAGCCAGTTTCCAATTACGTGTAGGGCTGATAGGTGAATGGGTATTTGTTTCCCTTTGAAGAATGATATCATGAGGCTTGTCCTCAGCTTGTAATAGTGGTCGATTAGAGCATAGCAAATGATGTTTAGTGTTGCGAGTGCGATTCTGACTTTCGACAGGCTTTCTAGCTCGAATATTTTGATTAGGCTTGTGAGTTTAAGCTTGCCTAGAACTTCCATTTCGCTGATCATTGATAGTGCTCTCCAGCCTTCTGGGCTGAGCCTTAATTCCTTGTTGGAGCCGCGCTCCAAGTACTTCTCCATTAGCTTTAAGTGGTAGTAAAGTGTTCCAAAGCTTATGTCTAGCTCTTTTCTCAGCTCTGAAGCTGTTATCGACCCTCTTTCAGCTATGATTTCAAGTATTCTGCGTCTAAGTGGATTTCCTATTAGCCAATACTCGTCTTTCTTGTTTTCCTTCTCATTGTTGGAGGTCAAGGCTATGCACTCGCTTTGAGGCTTTGATGTGAGTTCATCCTAATTAAATTTTACAAGGATATATCTGTAGCTTTCATCTACTAGTACTTTACCTCGATAACTATTCTACTCAGAACTCAAAGCCTATTTGGGTTGGAATTAATTTTTCTCTTCGATTTTCACGATTTTCTCGATGACTTTGCCGCATTTAATGCAGGTTTGCTCTTCGATCACCTTTCTTCCTACCTTTGTTTTCGTGATTTTGACTCTAACGTAGTCTTTGCAGTGTGGGCAGTAGCGCTTCTCTAGGAGTAGAGTTTTTAGGGTTTCAATTATCCTCCTCAATTCCCTCGACCTCCATTATCAACTTCATTAGCTTTGGCGCTGCCTTCTCGATTTCCTCGGCGCTCACTGTATTTGCAGCTGGGCATTCAGGGTCGACTGATACTCCTTCTCCTTCAATGTATATTATTGGATATAATTTGCAGCCTTCAGGCCGGTAGGGGTATATTGTGCACTCATTGGTTTTCGGGTTTAGGAAGAAGCAGTGGCCGTCGACGTTCTTTAGCTGCCAGTATCTTCCATTGAACATTGCGAATTGGTGGACTTTATAGCCGAGTGATGTTATTCGCTTTAAGTCTCTCATAGTTAGGGGCATTTCCGTCTCTCTACAGCATTTACCGCACTTCATGCATTTGAATGGCATTTCAATTTACTTAGGACTAGGGAGTCTAATATAGATTGCATGATGCGGGTAAGTGCTTGTAGAGAGCTTGTAATTGGATAAAAATGAAGTGTAAAGAGTGGATTTACTCTTCAATTGTTATTGCTTGAACTGGGCACTGAGCTTCACATGCTCTGCAGGCTACGCATTGGTCTTCGTTTACTGGCTTTGCTTTGTTGTCAACTAGCTCGTAGACTCCCATTGGGCACACTTGCACGCATGTTCCGCAGCCTACGCACTTTTCCTCGTCTACCACAACTTTGGGCATTTTGCTCACCTTATGCTTCTAGCTTGAAGTTGATTTTTAAACTTTTTTAATGCTACTTTGCTTTAGGATGTTAATTCGAGTAGGTCGGCAAGCTTCCTCTCAAGCTTTAATCTTGCTTTTCTCAAGTCCTTCTCTAGTTTTCTCTTCCTCTCCTCGTACTCTCTCCTCGTC
>QMRA01000064.1:0-5226 GCA_003649155.1 Thermoproteota archaeon
ATAAAGCGTACTGGGGAGATACTGTCCAGATAAGTGGGCGATTAATTACGAGTAGAGGAGCTCCTCTTTCTGGAAGAATTGTAATGCTCTACCTGGATGGCATCTACGTCACATTTGGCATAACTGATAGCTCCGGCACCTTTTCATTTACCTATCAAATTCCTGAGGGAGCGACTACAGGTCCTAGAACTTTTGAAGTAAGATTTGACGGCGATCGAAATTATCTGCCAGCACAAGGATCTGTAACCATAATTATCCCCAGCTTCTTATTGTATACTTCACCAAGGTTTCTGAGAATTCCCGTAGGCGGCTATGATTATGTTTCAGTTTACGTAGTTGACTCGTATGGATATGATAAACCTGTGAGAGTTGTAGTGAAAAATGCTCCTTCATGGCTTAAAATTAAATATTTAGGTTCTAGCGAGGGATATCCCACATTTCGGTGCAACATTCTATTTTCACCTAAGATTGCAGGCAGGGCTTATGTTGAAATTGTAGCTATTGGAGATGATGGACAGGAAAAGTCCACTACGGTAAGGGTGATCAGCTATTTTGAACCATCATTCGAAATATCCGTGACTCCCTTCACGCAAAGTACTCTTCAAGGAGGAAGTGCAGTTTTTAACGTAACAATTAAACCCATTAATGGGTATTCAGGGAAAATTTACCTGTCGCTCTTAGCTTCAAATCTTCAGGCTTTAGCAGAATTCTCAAGCAATCCAGTCTACGTCTCTTCCTCTACTGTTGAACTTTCACTAATGGTAAAAGTAGATGAGAAAGCTTCTCCGAGCATTTATGAGCTTAAAGTTGAGGGTAATGATGGCTCGATAGTTAGACAGAGCAACAATTTCTACTTGAACGTTTTAGAGGCCCCACAACCAATTTTTGACTTAAAAGTGTACCCTAAAAATCAGTCTGTCCCTATCGGTGAATCCGTTAAATACTATGTCAATGTAACGAGCATTAATAACTTCACGGGATATGTACAACTTGAAATCGAAAATCCACCTATAAACTTCAACTTCACTTTCAGTGAAAATCCAGTACTATTGAATCCAAATGAGTTTAAGTTGATATTGTTAACAGTGAAAGTAGGCGAAGGCTCAGAAATGGGATATTATAACTTAACACTCACCGCCTCTAGCGTAGATTATACCAAGACGGACCACTTTGGTGTAACAGTAATTAAATACCCCGCCAAAGTAGAGCTTTACTATATTCACTGGCCCACAAGGAAGTGGCTACCTGAAGATACTTTTCTTCCATTTGAAGCTGTAGGAGTACTAGTAAATTATACTCCAAATAACTTGATAACGATAGAGTTTCCCGATGAAATCGTTTATCCAAAATATAACTCCTCAATTCAAGTTTACACTAATTCTTCAGGATTAGCACAAGCAGTTTTCCTACTAAATGGTCCCTATGGAACATTTGGAGTCTACAATATTACTGTCAGAAATAATGTAGGTGAGATAATTGGCAAAACCTTCATCACAATCGACGGAGCATCTCTATCTTACACTGCTAAAAACTATTTTAGTCAAAGTATTTTGATCTTCAATATAACTTGGGCTACTAGTGGAAGAATCATTAAAAATAGAGGTGGAACACTAGAAGTCGAATTAATCCTACCAAGCAACATCTCTCTCAGAAGTCCTCCAGTACTAGACAATGGTAGCATCATAATGTATGCTCCATACCTGGATGTTGAAGCTCATCTTCCAGCTCGGCTATGCTATGCTGGTAGTAGTGTAAACGTCTATGAGAATTCAACTTCAATTGCAGAGTGCCTCGTCCACTTTAGGAGCGTTGCAGCACACCTATTATCAAGTAATTGTTCAGACTTTTATTACCAAGTTAAAGTTCAAACATACTACCGATATACATTAGAGCCAGCAAGTAACATCACAGTCGCACTCCTAGCATTCGATGAAGAAGGCACTTTACTGGCTATCGTGAAGGGCTCAACTAATGATGTTGGCATAATTGACTTAGTACTAAATGTGCCATTCATAAGGCATTTTCAAATCAAATTGCTGTGTGCTGATAGTTCGGAAAAGTGGGTTACATGCTGCAAGTGGGCTGACACTACAATTTCAATTGAGGATGTATCTGTCATAATTTCTGCCCATCAATATAAATCGGTAATCATGATTAAATTAGCAAGCCTATGCAGCCTAATGGACTTATCCTGCAACGTCCATATAACCGTGTATGACTATGCAATGCAGCCAAAGCTAAACATCCAATTACCAATAATCATTCATCATGGAGAAATTGAGCTTCTACCAGTTAATGTCGGTAACATTGATGCTGCCTATTTAGAAGTTGAAGTCTCATACAATGGAGTCGTCATTAGTAGAGTTTTGAGAAAGATTGGAGGTGCTTAATTTATGGAGGTTGTAGTGGAGTACGTTTTTGTAGGATTAATGGTATTCCTACTCTTGAGTGCTTGTGTAGCTGGAGTGAACTCTTATGCAAGCTTAAGTTTCCAAAAATTAAACACGAATTCTGTACTCAACTCATTGACTGACTATTTGCTCTCTATTTTAGCTCCATCAGGTGAGGCAAGTCCATTCTTCATAGAGAAGCTCAGTCAAGAGTATAAGTCCATTTCACCAAATTCCTACCTTCCATATGAAGATTTCAAAGAGCTCATGGGAATAACTCACTATAGCTTAACCATTAATATCAAGCCTTCACTCAAAGTCAACTTACACTTAAAGGGTGATGAGCTTTTTTGCTCAATATTGAACCTGGTAAATGAAAATCCAATTCCAGCAGATGTCATATTGTATGCTTTCAATAGCACGGGGAATTTAGAAAGAGTTGCAATTCACGTCGGCAGTGGAGGCGGCCATTGTAAATTCAAGTTTAAGCCAGTACTTGTAGTTGCATTCGCAATAAATGGAAAGTTCTTTGGATTCAACTACACGGGCAATTTCCAAGTAGTAGAATCAGCAGTTTTTAGTGGTGCACTTTTCTTCACGGGTATTTCCATCGGTAAATCTAAGTATTTGCTGGCAGAGGGAGGTGCCGGAGGAGCTAAAACTGTAAGTTTAGATTATTTGCCAACAATATTTTACAGTCAAGCTTTTGAATTTCCTCTGCAACTTGATATTGGTTCGGGTATAGTCAATTTATTCCTATCTGGCTTCGGCAGAATTTATGTTGAAATTGGAGTTGCTGGTAGAAACTTCAATTTGCTGCATGTTCTTCACAATGATACAATTGACGTGGCTTCCCAAAAGGCTGAATGCTACACTTTGGACTTGCCTTTCTCAGATAGCTATGAGTTATCTGGAGGAGATAGAATTTACGTTAGATTAAGGCTATTATCTGGTCAAGTAAAATTTCACTTTGGTGAAGATCAGTTCTCTTCAATGATCATCCTACCCAGCAATTCTCCTCTATTTAATAGTGGAATTTACGTTAAATTACCAATACAAAACTGCACTTTCTTCACTTTATCGCCATTTGAAGCTGAGAAACTTAATTGTGAAGGCACTACAATTGATGGAATTTATAAGTTGAAATGTAATGCGGTTCCTCAAATTGTAATCGGTTACTCACAAATTAACTCGTCATACTTTGTGTCAAGTATTCCCGCATTACCGTTCTATTATGGTGGAACGCCTCCGAAGTGCGCTCCAATAGTGAAACTAGTAGGGATTGGTAGTTACTTATACATTGCAGAGTTTTGGATTGCGTCTCACAATCTAGACATTAGTGCTGAAGAGTCAGCTTTCATTATTAAGGCATATCCTGATCGAGTGGATGTTGAAGCTGGAAGTTCAGTTCAAGTTAGAATTGACATCTTCAGCTTTGTCGGGAGCGAAGAAGTTAATGTCAGTTTAAGTGCTTCAAGTTCATCAGAATATTTGGCTGTGAGCCTTAATGAGCAGCGTGGCATAACTCCATTTTATGTTACAGCTACTATCTACACATCTCAATATACTCCTATTGGCGAGTACTACATCGTTGTGAGAGGCGTCAGTGAAAGTGGCTATTCTACGTACTGCGAAGTTATAGTTTATGTAGCACAAGGCTCTGAGCCTGACTTCAACGTGACGGTTTCTCCAAGCGAGGTTGAAGTAAAGCTAGGATCTACCATAACAATCGAAGTTAATGTCTCTTCAATAGATGGCTACTCTCAACTCGTAGAGTTAACTGCGGAAAATCTCCCTGATGGATTCAACATTACATTTAGTCCAGCTAAAGGTTATCCGCCATTTAACTCAACGTGCAAACTACTTGCTTACTCAGCTCTTCCAGGAGAGTATAAAATTTTAGTTAAGGGGGTTGGAGAGGACGGAAAGGAACACTACTCCTTATTAACCGTAATTGTTTCTGGAGCGGTTGGAGACTTCAAGTTAACAGTGTTTCCTACGAAGGTTTGGGTTATACGCGGTGGCGTTGCTGTATTTCTTATCACTATATTGCCTATAGACGGCTTCAGTGGTGAAGTGGAGTTGACAGTAAGTAATCTGCCTCCTTTTTCAGTATTTTCCCTCCGACCTGCAAGGGGCACTCCTCCATTTAAGAGCACTTTAGTAGTACGTGTGAGTAGACTTACTCCTCCTAGAATCTACAGAGTTACAATTACAGGTACAAGTAGCTGGATACGCCACGAAGTTACTGTCAGGCTTATAGTGGTCAATCGGAGGTGACAGTATGAATAAATTGGGTTTCTCGAGAATTTTTGAAGCTCTATTAGCTCTCATGATAATTGTTACTCCACTCATAATTTCATACAGATTTCAAGTTACTAGAGCTAGAGGTGAACTCAGAAGCATGCTGTTTAATGCTCTTGTTGAAGCGGATGAAGATGGTGAGCTGACAAAGCTTGTTTATAGTAAGGAGTGGGACGCGCTTTACAGATTAATTTCGAGATTTCTCTCATTTGAAGTAAATTTCATCCTTGAAGTTCTTGATGGTAATGGAAGAATACTCGCGAGGCTTTCTAAGGGCGTTTTGAGTGATGGTGACGTTGCTATAGCAAAGTATGTTATAACTTTTAGAGGTGAGGTTCGAGTTGTCATCCTCAAGGGATCGTGGTGAACGCGGTCAGGTGTTAATCATATTTGCTCTAGTTTACTTGATGATGATTACCCAGTTGATGTGGTCTCTGCCTTTAAGCACATTTAGTATTGAAAATCCAAATGCGCATTTGAGAATCATTAATTACATGATTAAAAGAGCCGTTGACAGTTCATTAGCGTGGAG
>QMRA01000065.1:0-5134 GCA_003649155.1 Thermoproteota archaeon
ATGCTACACAAATGACGGGGTATTCTGCTTGAGATGGCTCCGGAATCTTATCAGGCTCAGGAGTGAAAACTTCTATGTCAACAGCTAGTCTTGGGATGTCGGGAGCAGGACACAAGAACAGTGGAAGCCAGTCATTAAGCATTTCAATAACTTCAACAGGCTCATCCTTGAACTGCCCTAATATTTCACGTTTAATATCTTCAGGAAGCTCAAATGGAACTGACTTTAAATCTCCATTCTCAATCCTATAAAATAGGCCTGGAACGAGCTGCCTATCGTAAATGTAGCAGTTGTGATACCGTATTCTAGCCTCCCAAGCTTTAGGCAGGAGCTCCCTAATACTTCTATGCCCTCCTCCAATTGATAGTGGATCCTCGGCAATAATCTTAGACATCTTTACAATCTTATCGCTGAGAGGATCATACTTCTCTACAACTTCAACACGCCTAAATCCAGGGTGAGTAACTACTGGCAGCCTCTTAATCTTCTCAGGAGGCAAGTCTGATAGGCAGTATGGCTTGTGCCCAGTATTATCATACCAGAAGTACACCTTATTGTTTTCAGGATCGTAAAGCTTGCAGAGAGCCTTACCTTTAGATCCATCGTAAAGGACTGAGAGAAGAATGCAGGGACCAGTCTCAGTTGGCTGCTCAACCTCAAATGGAATAACTTCAACAGCCTCTAGCTCACCTTCAACCGCCTCTTCAACATCCTCATTTTCAAGCTCCAAATCCGATCTGTAAGGCTTACGCCTACCCTTACCCATCACCCTCTCCACCACTTCTCAAACATCTTCTCCTTCTTTATAGCCTTCTTAAACATCTTGTAGTGCTTTTCACATAGGTAGACTCTCCTAGCATTCCGGTCCTTAACGGCTAAATTTAGCCTAGAGAGAGCTTTAAGAGCTTCAGAAGTTGCAATAGATCTAACTGCAGCTTCATTGCATCCACTAACGCTGCAAGGCTGGCCTTTCTTTACTCTCCCCAAAGCCCTCGCCCAAATAACACTTGCAAACTCAACTATTAAAGTGATTCCAGAAAGCAAAACTACAATTATTAAGCTACCTCGCGTAAAATAGTTTGGGCCCGTAGCTCAGCAGGATAGAGCGTTGGCCTCCGGAGCCAAAGGTCCGGGGTTCAAATCCCCGCGGGCCCGTTACTTCCATTAAGTTGTGAACCGAATACTTGAAAATTCGTAAATTCACATTAGAGAGATATTTCTTTGCAATGAAAAGATGTCGCAGGAAATATTCTGAATTCCCCGGATCTAACAGAAAACAGATATTCTACTGATCAACATTACTTCACAGTTGAGAAGTAAATGAGCTACCTACTAATTACTCTTCCAGGGCTTGAGCAAATAGTCGCGCAAGAAGTTGAGAGAAAGGAAGGCATCGTTGTCAATTCAGCCAGAGGCAGAGTACTTGCCTCAAAATTGGCCGGAACAAATCTTAGAACCATAGAGTCAATTGCAGAAGTACTCGCACACTGCAAGATATCAGATACAAGTAAGAGAAGTTTGAGGCACTTAATTCGGGAAACATTACGCTCAAGCGAAAAAGTACGAAACGCCATACCAAGCTCAGCAAAAACAACCGTGAAAAGCGCAGTTTACTCTAAACCTAAGCCAATAGACTACAAAGCTCTAGAACTCATAGCAGCAAGAGAATTAGCCAGAATATACAAAGTCAAACTATCGCCAAAACATGGAGACCTAACTTTGCGAATTGAAATTCTGAATGAAGAGTTGGTAATAGGGAAAGTGTTGAAATCAAATCTTCATAGGAGAAAATACACTAAGTTTAAACACCCAGCAATGATAAATCCGCTAATTGCAGCTGCAGCTGCTTACCTAGCAAAATTAAGTAAAAAAGACTTAATACTAGATCCATTTTGCGGATCCGGAACTATACCTATTGAAGCTGCTCTAGCGTTAAATTGTGAAGCGCAAGGCTCAGACATCAATTCAATGTATGTTAAAGGTGCGTTAAAAAACGCGAAGGAAGCGCACGTGACGGCTCAAGTTAGCTTCTTTACATCAGCAGTTTCGAAATTAGGAGTAAAAAACAGGTACACGGCAATCATAACAGATCCTCCTAGAGGAATGAGACTTCAAGTTGAAGATTTAAGTTCCATCTACAGAGAGCTCGCCGTAGCAGCGAGGAAAGCACTGGTTGACGGCAGTAAATTAATAGTCGTAGTTTTACGCAGGGCAAGGGAAATTTCTTCTCGATGGCTAAGTGAGGTGGGTTTCAAGCTCATTAGAGAACTCAGTATACTTCAAGGAGGAGTGAAGGTTCACATTCAATATTTTGAGAAAGAAAGTTAATAGCCAACACTACCAGGACTACATTCTGGTCGGTGCTTCAATCCCCATTAAATTGAGCGCATTTCTTAGCGTTACCCTAACAGCATTAACTAGTTGAAGTCTAGCGTTTCTGAGCTCCTCTGGCTCCGCCTTCAAAACTGGAACTACATCATAAAATGCGTTGAAGGTTAGTGCAAGTGAGTTAGTAAAGTCTGGTAGAAGCTCAACTTTAAGACTGTCTGCAGCTTCAGCAACTACTTCAGGGAACTTTGAAACTTGAAGAATTAAGCTCTTCTCCAACTTGTGGGTGAGAAGCTTTGCATCGTAATTCTCCGGCAACTCATCAACCTTCGCAAGTATGTTGCACGCTCTAGCGTGAGCGTATTGAATGAAAGGAGCACTGTTCTGTTCGAAGTTTAAAACTCTATCCCAAGTAAACGTCATTCTCTTTGAAGGGGAAACGCAAAGCAATGCGTAGCGAACCGCTCCAATGCCAACTGCCACACTTATCTTGGAAATTTGCTCCTCACTTAAGTTTGAAGAGCGCTTCACAACTTCCGCTCTAGCTCTCTCAACTGATTCATCGATTATCTTGTCAAATTCAACATATCTACCGCGCCTACTTGACATTTTAAAGCCTGGAAGTCTAACTAGCTCATAGGCATAGTGCACTAAGCTTAACGCTAGATCCCTCCTACCGAGCGCTGCTAGTGCGATTCTAAGCTGAAGCTGCGGTAGGGTTTGCTCAGCTCCAATAACGTGAATAACTTTATCTGCATGCTCAAACTGCCATAGAGTATAAGCAATATCCCTCGTCGTGTACAAGGTCCTACCGTCAGATCTGACAAGAGTTAATTTTGGAATCTCATAAAGATCGCTGATTCCGAGCTCCTTTTTTAAATTAAGTGCATTAGCTGCCTGCTCAGCATCGAAAATTAAGGCTCCACCGTCGACCTTCACGAATGGAGTGGTCTTGAGCTTATCTAGTACTTCCTTTACCCTGCTACTCCAAACGATGTCGCTCTCCCAGTCCCAACTATCATGCTTGATATTTGCTCTTTCTAGAGTCTCTTTGAATCCTTCAATGCACAAGTTACATAGCTCTCTCACAAGCTTAGTAGCACGCTCGTCACCCATTTCGTAGAGCAAGTCTAATTTGGCTATGGACTCTGGAGGATTTGGATCGGAGTTTATCTCCTCAAGAAGCTTGTCAAATAGCTCAGGATTCCTATCACGTAATTCTTTGGCGACGGCCGCCCAGTCGCTTAGCTCTCCCAAAATTTTTGTTCGCTCATCTTCAAATCCCTCGCCAAGATTATCAATTTCCTTAAGCCTCTTCTTCAGCCTCCAGATCTCTACGATGCAGCTAGTCATAGCGTAAATTAATCCTATGAAGCGGTCAGGCTTATCCTCAGGCTTGATCCTGCCGATCTTATCATACCCGTAAGCGGCTATAGAGACTTGCAACCCTACATCGTCAATATAGAAGTGAGTTTTGACGTCATGGCCTCTAGCCTTCAGAAGCCTTGCCAAGGTGTCTCCGAGAACAGCGTTTCTAGCTGCACCAATATGAAGAGGATGAATAGGATTAGCGCTCGTGTGCTCAACGATAATTCTAAGCGGCTTATCGACTTTTAAATGACCATAATTCTCGTCAAAATCTACAACAGCTCTAAAAGTCTCAGAAGCCAACTCAGAATAGTTCACGTAAAAATTCACGTAGCCAGCACCAGCAACTTCAACTTTATCAATAAACCTCATGTTTAAGGGTCTAATAATCTCAACGATTTTCTCAGCTAAAACCTTTGGAGGAAAACCAGCTCGCTTAGCAACAGTGAAGGAAGGAAAAGCTAATTCAGCTCCAATAGCAGGCGGAGGTACTTCAAGAATTACACGGGCATCTGAAATTCTTAGCTGCGAAAAGGCGTAATTCAGAGCTTCAGCGCACTGCTGCCTAAAAGCTCCAAATGGATTGCCCTCAATCGCATTCATCAAATTACCACCACGCAATTGCAAACGCATAGTTTAATGCTCAACCTAAAAATTCCATAACAAACTAGCTATTAAATACTACCACCCAAGGATAACCATAAACTTGGAACAAATAATCACAAAATAAAATAGAAAAGACCGTTAAGTTTCTTCCTTTTCTTTAACTTCAAGCCTATACTCGTAAATCACATCGCCGTCAATCACTCTGAAAATCCTGACGAAATCACTTTCACTTTTCATCAAAATGGGCTTCCCAATACCCTCAGCAATCTTTCTAAGATCCTCCAAGTTTTCAAGCTCGAAAACTACACTACCACCTTCGGAGAAACTCTTAACTTTAACTAAATAATCCTCCAAAGGCTTCAATAAATCCTTCCAAACATCTTTTTTACTTTCACCTGCTCTGAAAAAGTTGAAGTATATTGAAGGAGCCAATCCAGCCAAACTTAAACCCAACAATGCATAAAATCCGTAGAGCTTGTACTTAACATCCTCATGAACGATCACATTGCTCCTTGTGACAGAGTCCGATTTTTGATGATTTAAGCCGTCAATGCTAATTACAGAGCCTTCACCTCCACCATACTTAATAATTATAGTTAATGTTGGAGTAAATGAGGATTCAACAAATCCAACAACATCATTTGAAGCTAAAACGTGAATAGTTGGAGTTAATGTTAAAGTATAAGTGCTCGCGTAAGCTCCAGTCTCGTCTTCAATACGTTTAATCAATGAAAAAATATCCCCAAGATTCAAAGTTAAATTAAAAGTAAAAGAATCATCATTTCCATAAAGCTTTAGTGAACCCCCAGCAGGACCAGGTAAATTCTTAACC
>QMRA01000066.1:0-5074 GCA_003649155.1 Thermoproteota archaeon
CATCTATTGCGTAAATTACTCCTTTGGCTAATTCACTGTGAATCTCTCTTGCCAAGTCTAGGACTGTTGAGTTTGGTGGCATTAGAAATGCGTCTGGAAGTACGTTTCCATTCTTATCTGAAAGCTTGACTGGATCTTCTACTGGGTACACTACATTCATTTTTAGTAGCTTGAATACTGCGATGTTAAGTGCTTGCTGAACGCCTGTCCTAAATATTCTACCCATAACTCTACTATGTACATAGTTCAGAGCCCACCTTTGCTTTGGAGTTAGCTTGTCCTCATCAATAACCCTGAAGATTTCTGTTCCCGGAACGTACTCTATTAACCCCGCACGCTCTGCACGCCTTAATGCTAATTCGGCTTCTGCACTGCAAGGAACTACTAGTGACCTTCCAAATTCTTCAACTAGCTTTTCATAGTTTTCTTCAGCTGGGCCTAAGTCCATTTTATTTGCAACTATTAACGTAGGCTTGGATCTGACTCTAAGTTCATAAGCGAGCTTTTCATAATCTTCGTCGCTCCAGCTTTTAATTTGCTTATCTTCAATTCCTGCGGCTTCAAGTGACTCGGTTATGTGCTGCTTTGTTACTTTCATTCCTGATAATATCTTGTGGAGTGCATCTACTACTGTGTACCTCCCTCTTCCAGTCATCCTCTGCAATCTATTCTTGTTCATTAATAGTACTCGCTTAAACCATTGGATTAGCTCGTATTCTACTTCGTAGAAGTCTGCTATCGGATTTCCAAGTCCAGGTTCACAAATTCTCCCTTCAGCGTCTATGCTTCCTGACGCATCAACTACGTGTAGTAGTGCGTCGGCTTGCATTGCAACGCTTAGAAATTGATTGCCTAGTCCTCTACCGAGATAAGCTCCTTTAATTAGTCCTGGGAGGTCTATTAGTTCGATTGGTATGAATCTCCAGCCATTAATGCAAGCTGAGTTTTGTGGATTGTCTTTTACTTTGAATTCTCTGCAAACGCATAGTGTTTGGACATATGCTACTCCGATGTTTGGTTTTTTAGTTGTAAATGGGTATGTTGAGATCTCTGCATTTAACAGGGTTGCAGCATTGAAGAATGTTGTTTTGCCTGTATTTGTTTTACCTATTAGTCCAATTCTAATCAATATTTTGTCCTCCAAGTAATTCGTATTGGTTTTTGCTCTTTATTAAATTCTGTGGTGTTTGTTTTAGCTATTGTAATGTTGAATTGAATCTTCTATGAGAGTTGTTTAATTATTGCTGTTTTCAATTTTTGATGTTTTTTTGCGTGCTGCTCTAGGGCTCTCCTTAGTTTTATGCTTATTATTGCATCTACGACTATTCTTCTCGTATCTTCAATTAATCTGCGCATAATGTCTATTTTCGACCTTAATTCGGGAACTAGTGAGCGAGGATATTCTAGTGGTTGTAATATTTCGTGGAGTCTCTCCATGAGTTCAACCATGTATTCTGAGTCTTCAAGTTTTTCAGCTTTTAGAAGTTCTATGGCCTCTCTCCTCATTTCTCCTATCAAATCTGCAAGTCCAAGGATGTATGCTCTATCTAGGACGTTTAGTTCGTTGATTAGAGGGATTCTCTTCTTGGTAACCAATTCATATAGGCTTTTTGCTTCAACATATTCTTGCATTGCTGTAATCACGGTTCCGCCTATTAATTCGGGGTGTTCTTCAACAGCCTTTATTATTATGTTAATGCTGTTTTTAGCCTCCTTAAGCTTCAATTCTGCAGTTTTTAATTCTCTTCTATGAATTGCAGAGATTGCTTCTCCACATAAACGGATTGCTTCTCTTGATGTGAGCATTAAATTTTCTCTGAGTTGTATTTTTTCATTTAAATTTTCAGCTATTTTCCTTACTTCTTCAGCTATTTCATCTATATTGCTCAACGTAGTCACCGTAAACCTTGAATTAAGGCAACTTATTTACATGTTACTCTAATCCTAAATTTCTCATTTCCTCCTCTTGCCTTTCCCTAACTGCTTCTTCAAATTCAGATAGTTTTCTCCAATCCATGAACTCGGTCATGGTGGCTAGAATTTTCATTGACTTGGCATCTTCAACAGGAATTTGGAATGTTATTGCCCTATATTTATCGACGTCGACTTCTTCATCCCTTGCTATTTTCAAGTAGAGATCTTTAAAGTCGCTGGTAGGCATTAAGCTTAGAAGCATATAATCGCTTTCGCCCATCGCTTTGGTAAAATCCATTAATTCCTGCGTGGTTGGAAATATTAGTGCGCTAATGTTTTCCTTAATCTTGCCTTGTTTAAGCCTGATAATTAGCTTAGCTATGGGTGGTTCCACCTCAACTTTTGCAAGCGCTTCAACAGGCTTCTTAACTCTAAATCTTTGACGGGTTGGTAAAATCATATATGGTGAACCTTCATCAGTAACTCCGAAAATGTATATTGTATTCATTCTTTCAATCATATTTCTAAAATCTTCACTCACAGCATCACTTCTCCAGGCACACAATTCTTAACCTAAGATATATATGTATATTGCTGTGATTTGATTCTATGAAAGATGTGAAATGTAGCGGATATATTTTATTTTGTTTCTATTATCATTGATAATCTAAATTTCTGAACATCCCTTAATTTATATAATTGAACTTTGCTTATGGTTTTCGGGAGGGCAATTGAAGCTAAGTCAATTAAAAGTATGCTTGATATACGCATTAAAAGACTTGTCTTCAAGGAAAGCTCGCACGGCATTTACTATTCTAGGTGTTATTGTCGGTATTGCGGCAATGACTTCTCTTATGACTATAGGTACTGGGATGAAGGTGGAGATTGAAAGAGAAGTTTCGGAGCTACTAGGGTCTTCGATAATTGTTAGAGATAGGGAGAAGAGTCCAATGCCAATCTATGTTGCATATGTTGTTAGTAAGCTGCCAGGAGTTAATGAAACAATTCCTCTTATAGTTGGAATGGCTTCAGTTAATGGTATTCCTACAGTAATTCTAGGCGTTCCTCCTATGAGAGTTACACTTTATGCTCCAATCATAGAGGGTAATTCAATCTCTTCAGACTTGTCTTATGAAGCTCTTACAAATAGGGAAACTGCAAAGAAACTTAATGTGAAAGTTGGTGATCAAGTGACTATTACTACGCAGGCTTCTCCAACACCGAGGGTTTTTACATTAGTTGGTATTGTAGCTCAAGGGAGTTTAATGCAAATGGCTCTTGCAGGGGGAATGCCAGTTATAGTTGTAAGCTTAAGGCAAGCGCAGCAACTATTGAACATGCGTGGACTAGTATCAATGATTATCGTCCGAGTTGTTAGTCCAAGCTATGTTGACCCAGTCGTGACAAGCATTGAAACATATTATCCTGCTGTAGAGGTTGTAACACAGGAAGATGTGCTTAGAACAGTTAGTTCAATAATTAACACGATTAATGCGGTTTTACTTGCAATTGCATCTATAAGCTTGATAGTTGCTGCGCTTGGCATTATAAATACTATGACTATGACTGTTAGAGAGAAGACTAGAGAAATTGGAATTTTAAAGGCTATTGGAGCTGAAAGGTGGCATATCTTCATGATATTCATTGGCCAAGCGACTGTTATGGGTATCGTTGGGGGGTTGCTTGGTGTAACTTTAGGCTTTCTTTCAGCTTATGGAATTATCGAGCATTACTTGCCCCGCTTCTTGAGGATACCTCTTCAAATACCATTTGTCGTTTCCACTGATGTTGCGATTGAAGGCATTATACTCGCAATTGTTGTAAGTGCAGCTTCAGCATTCCTTCCCAGCTGGAAAGCTACAAACATAAGGCCGGTGGAGGCTTTAAGGTATGAGTGAGCCAGTAATCAAGCTCATAAAAGTCAAGAAAATATACTACCTCTCTAAGGAGATTCAAGTTCACGCTCTAAGAGGAGTAGATCTTGAAGTTGATAGAGGCGAGCTACTAATTATCATGGGACCTTCAGGTTCTGGAAAAACTACTCTTCTTCAAATTATGGGTACACTTGACAAGCCGACTGAAGGCCGAGTTATCGTTGATGGAATAGACGTGACAGATTTTAGTGAGCGCCAGCTTTCAAAGTTAAGGCGGGAAAAAATAGGCTTTGTCTTTCAATTTTTCAATTTAATTCCCACCTTAACCGCCATTGAGAATGTTATGCTACCAATGCTGTTGGCTGGAAAATACACAAAGGATGAAGCTTTAGCTAAAGCCAAGCTCCTCCTCACCATTGTAGGCTTGGAAGAGAGTAGGTGGCTAAACGTTCCACGCAAGCTAAGTGGAGGTCAACAACAGAAAGTTGCAATTGCTAGAGCGCTTGCCAATAATCCTAGCTACGTATTAATGGACGAGCCTACAGGAAACTTGGATGTTTTCTCATCTGTACGAGTTCTCGACACAGTTAAGTGGCTAAATCAATTTTACGGGCAAACTTTCATCATAGTCACTCATAATCCTGAAGTAGCTGAAATGGGCTCTCGAATAGTATACATAAGAGATGGAAAAATAATGGAAACGCCTAAAGTACTTTTAAGAATTGAAAGCTTGAAGCTACCTGAAGAAGAGGTTAAAGAGCGATTAAAAGCGCAAATGGAATTGCTGAAAATCGAGCTCAAGTCAGCTAAAAGAAGAGGCTTGAGTTCTGAAATTCTTGATGAAATTGAAAGGAAAGTAGTGAGAACCGAAGAGGCTTTAAGGGAGGTTCAAAGTTGAAGGTGAGATTTATCCTAGCTTTCACGTTAATCTTATTCTTACTTTCATCGTTTAATGTTTCCATTTCGTTTACAAGCCAGTTTGAAGTAGAGGGAAATGAGGATTTATTGTCTGTGCGCAAGTCCGCATACTACGCTATCGAGTACGACCCAATAACAAATAATACAAGTGCAACTTATACTTCAATTTTAGAAGTTGAAAATAGCGGCACAAAACCTATAACTGCAACTCTAGTAGATTTTGCGTTAGATATAAACTCCTCAACGATTCAGCTTCTTCCTGAAACTCCTCCATACTCTTCACTGAGCTCTATTGGACCTATAACTCAATTAACTTGGGTTTCAAGCTTCCAGCCAGGAATAACATATATTAAGTATACTGCTGAAGC
>QMRA01000067.1:0-5027 GCA_003649155.1 Thermoproteota archaeon
ATTTGCATCCTCGTCAACTTCTGCCTTAACTAGCCTCATTACATTTTTAATCTTATCATTAAACAATATTTCCTTTGAGTACCATTTCAATCTTGGAATTCTACATAGAATCATTGCCACTGCATATGGCAAGCTAAATTGGGCATCAATCATATTTCTAGAATCATAATCCATGAACTTCTCGACAAGTGGTGCGATGGTCCTTACATTAACTTTTTTCACGTCATCGACACTAATATTTTCATGTAAAATTATGTCCCTCAGTGCATCGAGTGTTGTGTGAAGCCAACGGCAGCATGGATAAGTTTTAAATGAAACGCTTAGAATTTCATAAGCTTCGAATTTCACCATTTCATCAAAGCCACATTTATCAGAGCTAGCCATAATCCAGAAACCTGTATCTCCATCAAGAATCGACCTACTTCCTATAAAGCCTTTTTCCGCTAATAAGGCTGCAAAGACACCTGCTAAGCTAGTCCAAGCGACATTATTCTTAATCCAAACTACTGGCCTTTCATCAAGTCCGAATTTTCCTGCATGAGGTACTGGCGAAAAGGCGCCAGCCAATCCAATTGCATTCAGGAATTTCCACTTATCAAACTTTAACAACTTACTCGCAGCTCCAACAGCACCGAACGTTTGATGGCTCATACCGTGAACTTTAATGTACCTTATCCACGAAGGCTGAATAGCTCTACCAATTTTCTCGCATATTTCATAACCTAAAATAATTGCAGTTATCAGCTCCTTACCAGAAATGCTCCCAATTTTCTCAGCAACTGCTAGAGCTGCTGGGATGATAGTCGCACCAGGATGATCTGCTTGACTAGTATCGTCATAGTCAAGGGCATTAACTAAAACTGAATTGATAAACGAAGCGAAAACACATGATGTCTTAACACTTGAAGCAATGATGCTCGATTCTTCAACACTATCAACGTCGTCGATCAAACTAATGGCTCTTTCACCCAAAGTAGTGTTTATACCACCAAAAGCACATCCCATAGCATCAAGTAGTAGGATCTTAGCCTTATGAACTACTTCTATAGGAAAATGATCAAAACTAGTATTAATTGCAAAGTCGACGATTTTCTCAGTAACCTTACTATTTTTGTCATGTTCAAATTTTAGCGAAAGTAGTCAAAAAATAGCTTACGCAAAATACTTAGAAAACTGCAATATAGGTTTAATTTTATATAGTTCTTTTAGAATATTTTGTGTGAGGTTGTTTTATGTCAAATGTAAAGGTTTGGAAGAGTGAGGAACTGGGTATTACCATTGAAATTGATTATGATAAGTGTACTGGTGTTGGTGAGTGTGTGAGGATTTGTCCGGTGCAGGTTTATGAATTGATTGATGGGAAAGCAGCAGCAACGAATATCGATCAATGCATTGAGTGCTGTGCCTGTGTAGCTGCGTGTCCAAATAATGCAATCAAGCATAGTAGCTGTGCATGAGCAAATTACGGTGAAGTGTTCTATTAAACTGAAGTTACACATTGAAGTTGAAGTTTTTTCTTGCTATTTCTTCTAATTTTTCTATTTGTTTTTTCTTGAAGCCAATGTATATTCCTCCAATTTTACCTCCAACCCATGTGACTATCTGTTCATTTCTAGTTAGAACTTCCTCCAAGAATGGGTGAAGAACTTTTATAGCGTATACTGTCATGTCGTTTTCGTTGATTTTTAATGATCTTCCCTCGTTTAGCTCTATTCTCAAGCCCTCTTTTACTCTAATTATTTTGAGGAACTTTCCTCTCTTTGGCGGTATTATTTTGTCGAGTATTGGGTGTTCAATGTCTAAGTGAGTTACTCTAGCTAGAGAGTATCCTTTAACGTGTATGTAGACTTTGCTATCATCTAACTCGACTTTTCCATGATTAGTAAGGAGTTGTACTTTTGCTCCTTCGAGAAGAAGCTTCCCCTCAGCAGGGCCAGTCATCTTCCCTCTCTTCTTTGATTTATATTAGCATTAATTGCTACATTTATTAACAATAAATTTTTAACCCTACTTGAGTGATGTGTGTGTAGATTAATTGAAGGTGATTGTGATGTCAAAAGCCAATGTCAAAAAGCAGAGAGTGTACACCTTCAGTGAAGGTGATTATAAGAATGTTAAGCTGCTCGGAGGAAAAGGTGCAGGGCTATGCATGATGACTCAACTTGGACTGCCAGTTCCTCCAGGCATAATAATTACTACTGAGGTTTGCAAAGAATACTATGCTCTGGGGAAAAAGCTTCCCGATGGGTTGATGGATGAAGTTAGGGAGAAGATTAAGTACATTGAGGAGAAGACAGGCAAGAAGTTTGGCGACCCAGAGAATCCATTGCTAGTTTCAGTTAGGTCTGGAGCGCCTGTTTCAATGCCTGGCATGATGGACACAGTCCTTAATCTCGGCATTAACGACGTGATAGTTAAGGGGCTTGCTAAGCAGCTTGGAGATGAGAGAGCTGCATACGACGCATATAGGCGCTTCCTCCAAATGTTCGGTAAAATAGTTTTGAAGATTGATGAGAAGCTTTTTGATGAAGCATTTGAGCGAATAAAGGAGAAGTATGGAGCCAAAACTGATGCAGATTTAACTGCAAATGCATTTAAGGAGGTTGTGGAGGAATTTAAGAAAATTATCAAAGATAATTATGGAAAGCTAATTGAGGATCCCTGGGAGCAACTTAAATTAGCTATTAAAGCTGTGTTCGACTCTTGGAATAATCCTAGAGCAGTATTCTATAGGAAGGCAAATAAAATTACACCTGACATCGCGGATGGAACAGCAGTTAGCATAGTTGCAATGGTTTTCGGAAATGTTGGTTTAAACTCAGCTACTGGAGTCATATTTACGAGAAACCCTGCAACTGGAAAAAACGAGCTTTACGGCGAGTTCCTAGTGATGGCTCAAGGCGAAGATGTTGTTGCTGGAATTAGAACTCCACGTCCAATAAAGGAGCTTGCTGAGTTAAGTCCAGAACTCTACAAGCAGCTCTATGATGGAGCTAAACTGCTAGAGCGAATTAAGAAGGAAGTTCAAGACATAGAATTTACAATTGAGAATGGCAAACTATACTTCCTCCAAACTAGGAACGGCAAAATGACACCGCTAGCCAGAGTCAAAACTGCAGTAGACATGGTAAAGGAGGGCATTTTGAAAAAGGAGGAAGCGCTACTAAGAGTTAAGCCTGAACACATCGAACAACTACTCTACCCGCAAATCGACCCGAAAGCAAAGGCTAAGCCAATAGCAAAAGGGTTAGCATCATCGCCAGGCGCAGTTTCAGGAATGGTAATCTTTGACGCTGATGAAGCTGTAAAGTGGGCAAACGAAGGCAAGCCAGTAATACTTGTTAGGGAGGAAACTAAGCCAGACGACGTTCATGGAATGTACGCTTCAGTAGGAATTCTAACTAGTAGAGGCGGAATGACAAGCCACGCAGCCGTAGTCGCTAGGGCGATTGGGAAGCCATGCGTAGTCGGCTGCGAAGCAATAAAGATCGACTATGAGAACAAGAAGTTCATAGTACCTGAAAATGGCGTAGTTGTAAGGGAAGGCGACTGGATAACAATTGACGGCTTCACAGGAAACGTCTACATAGGCAAAATACCCACAATCAAGCCTGAACTGCCAAAAGAATTTCACGAATTATTAAGCTGGGCAGATGAGTTTAGAAGATTAGGAGTTAGAGCAAACGCAGACGTACCTGAAGACGCAGTTACAGCAAGGAAATTTGGAGCTGAAGGTATAGGTCTACTGAGAACTGAGAGAATGTTCCGCGCACCAGAAAGACTAGAAATCTTCAGAAAAGTAATTCTCTCCGAAACAAGTGAAGAAAGGAGAAAACATCTTGAAAAGCTCGTTCCACTATTAAAGAGCGACTTCATTGAGATCTTCGAAGCTATGGAAGGCCTCCCAGTAATCGTCAGGCTATTCGACCCGCCACTCCACGAATTCCTACCAAGCGAAGTTGAACTAGTAATGGAAATCATGGAACTGAAAGCCAAGGGTGAAACTGAGAAATTAGCCGAAAAAGAGCTACTACTAAAGCGAGTTAGAGCACTTAAAGAAGCTAATCCAATGATGGGTCACAGAGGAGTTAGAGTTGGAGTAACCTACCCAGAAATATACGCCGCCCAAGTGAAAGCCATACTCGAAGCTGCAGCCGAGCTAATACTAAAAGGAAAGGACATAAAAGTTTCAATAATGGTGCCACAAGTCTGCGAAGCAAAAGAACTAAAATACGTTAAAGAGAAAGCGGTAGACCCAGTTGCAAAGGAAGTTGAAGCAAAATATGGAATTAAAGTGCCCTTCAAGTACGGAACGATGATAGAAGTTGTAAGAGCATGCCTAACTGCAGATGAAATAGCAAAAGTAGCAGAATTCTTCAGCTTCGGAACAAACGACCTAACACAAGGAACATTTACATTTAGCAGAGACGACGTCGAAGGAAAGTTCATGGCAAGATACCTTGAACTTGGAATTCTCGACGAAGACCCATTCAAGACACTCGATGAAAAGGGCGTTGGGAAATTAATGAAAATCGCAGTTCAACTTGGAAGAAGCGTGAGAAAAGACATTGAAATAGGAATTTGCGGAGAGCATGGCGGAGATCCCAAGAGCATCGAATTCTGCCACAAAATAGGATTAGACTACGTAAGCGCATCACCCTACAGAATACCTGTAGCAAGACTAGTAGCAGCACAAGCTGTAATAAAGGAAAAAGGCATTGAACTAGCCAAGTACTAAGAATAGGCTCTTTCCTTATGAGCTAATTAAAGCTTTAAATATTCTTTCATTTTTATGATGATTGATGGATCTAGCTATTGATTGATTATGATGATTAGAGAAATATTAGCAAAATTGAAAGCCTTGATTAGAGGAAATCAAAATGTTAGCAGATTTTGATAAAAAGATTTAATACTTTTAGGAGTAGGACATCCTCCATCCCCATTCATAATAATTTCAACAATAATCTTTTCATTATGTTCAATAAAACTTTTTTACAAGAAATTATCTTTATTACATCTTTCAAAAT
>QMRA01000068.1:0-5005 GCA_003649155.1 Thermoproteota archaeon
ATAATTATCTTCACGTGATCGCCAGGTCTCGTTCCTGGAACAAATATTACGAAGCCTTGAATTCTTGTTAATCCGTCTCCTCGTCTGCTGAGCTCTGTGATGTCTACTTCGTATGTCTTACCTACTTCAACTGGCTTCTTAACGCCAAAACCTCGTCTTCTTCCGTACAACTTTTTCCCTCCTTTAACGTTATTCTAGCTTGCTAGAAAAAGGATGGCTCCTTATCTAGCTTAGCTAGCCTTTTAACTTTATCGCTAGCTAATATAAGGGTTTTGGTGATTAATTTGTGTATAATTGGCATATAAGAAAAATTATAAGTTTATTAAATATGTATTAAGTTGGGAAATACTATATGTGCATGTCAATTAATCCCATCAGCTTTAGATCAAGATTATTAATAATAGCTGTTGCACTTTTCATGTCGTGTCTTTTCTTGCAAGTATACGTCCTTGCTAGTCAATCTAGTGTTAATAGAGTTTACTTAGCTGAGATCGAAATGACCATTGATCGTGGTGCTTATGATTTTTTGGTAAATGCCCTTGCAAAGGCAGAGAGGGATAACTCTCCACTAATAGTGAGGTTGAACACATATGGCGGCTATATGGATAGTATGGACATGATCATAGATCTCCTTTTAAACGCAAGAGTACCTGTAGTTGCCTGGGTTGGCCCAAGAGGAGCTAAGGCTACTTCTGCAGGGACTTTCATTGCTATGGCTGCCAAATATATTGCCATGGCCGATGGATCAGTGATAGGCTCATGTCAACCTAGATCTATTGATCCAACTCAGCCTGTAGATCCAAAAGTCTTAAACTACGCCATAGCAAAGATGAAAGCTTTGGCTGAAAGGCGTTATGGCTTTAATGATAGTAGAGTTGAAATTGCAATTAAGTTCGTCACGGAGAATTTAGATCTAACTGCTAGGGAAGCTTATGCTCTTGGAATGGTAGATTTCATGGCTGATACAATTGATGAGCTACTAGTTAAGTTGAATTGGGCTGACGCTGAAGTCATTAAGCTCTCACCTGGAATTATCTCCCAATTTTACTCATTCCTCAACGACCCAATAGTCATCGGCCTCTTCTTCGAACTAGGATTCTGGCTAATCCTCATCGATTTATTCACAGCTGGAATTCAAGTGTATGGTTTTGTCGGCGCAGCTTTGATAGTCCTTGCGCTATTTGGGATGGGTATACTTGGAGTAAGTGCAACTGTTATTGCACTGATGATTGTTGGTGCAGCCCTAATATTCCTTGAGCTCAAGTACCCAGGCATACAAGTATTTGGCTTCGCTGGACTTGCAATGTGGATTGTCAGCATAATTCTTATGTACCGTGAGCAGCCATATATTGAAATGACAATCCCTCAATATGCTGTTATAGCCTCCCTTGCTGTGGGAGGAGGCTTCCTAATCTTTTACCTTCATAGACTTAGACAAGCAATGAGGTTGAGAGCACGTATGTTCGACCCGAAAAAGCTCATAGGAATGGTAGGAACTGCAAAAACAGACATAAAGCCTGGAAAGTACGGAGTTGTTCATGTAGCAGCTGATACTTGGACAGCTCTATCCGATTACGAGATAAAAGCTGGAGAGAAAGTTAAAGTTGTCGAAGTAATTGGTTTGAAAGTAAAGGTGGTGCCAGTAAAAGAAGAGTAAGAACATATTAGATAAAGTTTTATTTACTTTTAAAAAAGAGTGAACTGGTGATTTTATTTGCAACTAGGTAAATTTCCACGAGTCCGATTAATAACCCTTCCAACGCCCTTCGAATATGCTCCAAATCTAAGCAAAGAGCTTGGAGTTAAAGTCTATTTTAAACGCGACGATGTCATGGAGCTAGCATTCGGCGGGAACAAGGCGAGAAAGCTCGAGTTTCTAATGGCTGATGCCATAAATAAAGGTGCAGATACTGTGATAACTACTGGTTCAGTTTGCTCTAACCATGCAAGGTTAACTGCTGCAGCAGCTAGAAAACTAGGATTAAATGCAGTTTTAATACTAAGAGCAGAAGGCCCCAAAGCAGTTAAAGGCAATCTACTCTTAGATGCCATCTTAGGCGCAGACATCCGAATTGTTGAAGCTGAAAAAGCTGAGATACCGAAGATTATGGAGGAGACAGCAAAAGAGCTGTCTGAGAGCGGTGGAAAGCCTTATATTATACCTGGTGGCGGCGCAAATGCTATTGGAGCACTAGGCTATTTAAACGCCTCAGTAGAGCTTTTACATCAACTGAACGAGTTGAAAATCAAAGCAGATTACTTAATTCACTCAGCGGGTTCCGGTGCAACTCAAACCGGATTAACGCTCGGATTTAAAGCCTTAAATGCAGACATTCAAGTTTTCGGCATAGCCTGCGGAGGGGATAAATTATCGATCACTCATGTAGTCAAAAGACTAGCAGACAGCACTTCAAAGCTCGTAGGTTTACCATTCACGCTAAACTATAATGAAATCACAGTTTACGACGAGTACACATGTGGAGGATATGGAATAGTTACTCGTGAAGTAGCCGATATTCTAAAGAAAGTAGCTAAACTTGAAGGAATACTACTCGACCCAATCTATACTGGGAAAGCTATGCTTGGATTATTTGACCTAGTCGATAAGGGAGAAATTCCGAAGGGGAGCACAGTAATCTTCCTGCACACTGGAGGCACTCCACTAATATTCCAATATGAAGATGAATTGAAGAAGTATGGCTTTGAAGTGGCTTGGCCATCAAAATAGTAAACAAGCATTGCCTCAAATTAAATACAAGTATATATAGAAATTTTTATATATAATTATTTCAATACATTTTTTGGAGGTAGCCTTATTGTGGAAATTAAAAGTGAAAAGGAGATGGTCCGATTGCTAAAGGCACTAGCAAATCCATTGAGATTGAAAATTCTGGCAAGTCTTTATAGTAAACCAAAAAGCGTCTATATGCTGTCAAGAGAGTTGAAAAAGCCTTATCCACTCGTCCATATCTATCTGACTAGCTTAAAGAAACTTGGTCTAATTAAGACGGTAAAAGTTGAAAAGAGAACTGAGGCTTTGCCGCCAGTTCGCTATTACGTAACTGAAGACTTCAGAATTACGATTACTCCTGAATTAATTAAGAGGATAGTTAAGGAGGATGATAAAAATGAGTAAATTTGCGGCATTTATGGCTGCATTAATGATAATTGCAATAGGCTTTGGAGTTCCTGCAGTAACAATATACTTCACTGTAAACTACAGTTTTAATGAAATAATTGCTGGCATAATATGCTTCTTCTCTATTGCTGGAGCTTTCGTTCTTGGCATAGTAGGATTGGGAGAGGGAATATTCTCATTTCCATCCGAGGATTCAAGTAGGATTTACCGCGAGAAGCTGAATATGCTGAGAGCTCATCAAAGAGCAACTCTAGAAGAACTTGATGAAATCGCAGAGATATTAAGAGAAATTCGCGATGCATTAAAGGAAGCTCAGGAGGTTGAGTAAGTGAATAAGTCAAAGCTAAAGTATGCAGATGTTCCTGATGAAGAAGTTATTGTGGAGGCTAGGAAACGACTTCATGAAATTAAAATTCTCTTAATCGAAATTAGGGATTTATTAAAAGCTGCAGCGGGGGTTGAATAATTGGCTGAAAAATTTGATGAATATGAGAAGATTCTCAAGAGAAAGCCTCAAGTGAAAATTAGTGGTTCAGGAAGAGTTTCTGACGAAGAGGTGAGCATAAGTGGTAGTGGAATGATTATTGGAGATTTCGAAACTAAAGTGTTTAAAGTTTCAGGGTCAGCAACGGTGGATGGTAAAGTCATTGCAGATTACATCAAAGTTTCTGGATCAGCTTCATTTAATGACGACGTTGAGGCTAATGAAATTATCATTTCGGGCTCTTCTTCATTTAAAGGTAAAGTTACATGCAAATTAATGAAAATTTCAGGAAGCTGTAAACTACTTAGCGATTTAGATGTAGTCGACTCGCTTAAATTGTCGGGATCTATAAAAGTTGATGGAAATCTGCATTCTAAAGGATTAGTAGACCTTAAGGGTGCATTTACAATTGAAGGCGAAATTATAGCCAGAAAATTCTATGCAGATGTTAAAGGAAAATCTGAAGTTAAAGGTGGAATTAAAGCTGAAGACGTAGAAATATATGGTGGAGTTCATGAAACTGGTATAGTTCTCTTCGGCATCACCATCATAGGCCTAAAGCGTAAAGGCGCAAAGCTTTACACTTCAAACATCTATGCTAAAAACCGCATCCATATCGAAGGCGTAGTATGCGATAATGTTGAAGGCTCTATAGTTGAAATTGGCCGTGGATGCGAAATTAAAGGTAAAGTCAGGTATAAGGATAGGGTTGAAGTGCATTCTGAAGCAAAACTCGCTAATCCACCAGAAAAAGTCGAGTGAACATAATTAAATTACAAAAATTATGTTCAAAGCTAAGCAATGAATGATACTTGACTATCACGTAATTTTTAATTTCTGATAACCTAATTAGATGGAAGTCTAAACCGCGCTGGTGAAAGGTGGTTTAAATGATTAGAGCTGTACTCTTCGATTTTTGGAGAACCCTTTTCCAGCCAGCTGTTGAGATTAATGAGTATTATAATATTCGAGTTAAGAAACTTTTTGAGATTTTACGCGAAGTAAAACGTGATTTAACTTTAGATGAAGTTGGAAGTGCTTATCGAGAGATTAGAGGTTTATGTGATAAAATTAGGTGTTTCGGTGTAGAGGTTCCCTTATTTATGGAGGTAAAATTGCTACTCTATCATTTGGGGATATATTCCTTCAGCTCTAGTTTCATTTTTAAAGTCATGGAAGCTTATATGTTTCCATTCATCTATCACACTAGGCCTAGGGCTGATGCAAAAGAAGTTCTAAGACGGTTAAGGCAACTTGGCTTGAAGGTTGCTATTGTTTCAAATGTTTTGAGTGGACGGCACATAACTGATGCGCTTGAAAAGTGGAGGTTGATCGAGTATTTTGATGTAACAATTTATTCGGATGAAATTGGCTTTAGGAAG
>QMRA01000069.1:0-4983 GCA_003649155.1 Thermoproteota archaeon
CAATATAGGTAGCTAATTCAACGAAAACTTAAGAGTAAAGCAAAAAAGTTCACCAAGCTAATTGAAAGTGGTGTCTGGATGAAGTTGCTAGCAATTAGCGATGTTCACGGAAGAAGTTGGGCCGCATCAGAAGCAGCACTCCTAGCTTCAAAAGAAAATTTTGATGCAATAATCCTTAGTGGAGACTTATCACCATACATGTCCCTAGAAACAGCAAGAGAGATACTTGAAATACTAGTTGAATCAGGAGTCCCGATTTTTTATGTTCCAGGGAACATGGACGACCCAAAATTAACTAGCAATCTAAACATTAAGGGAACACACAACTTACATAGGAAGTGCATTGAATTTAAAGAAGTGAAAATTATTGGAGTTGGAGGCGGACTAGTAGGACCATTCAAAACACCACTAGAATATAGCGAAGAAGAATTTAGCAAAATGCTCAATGAACTCTCATCCAAAATATCTAACGAAAAATTCATTTTAGTTACACACAACCCGCCATTCAAAACTTTAGCTGACAAGCTTGATTGGGGAGAACATGTTGGTAGCATAAGTATTAGAAAATTTATTGAAAAACAAAAACCAATACTCAATGTATGTGGTCACATACATGAAGCAAGATGCATAGACCGAATAGGAGAAACCATAATCGTCAATCCAGGACCAGCAATGAGAGGATATTATGCTGAAATAATCATAGAAGAAGAATGCCAAGTTTTAGCAAAGCTGATGCGAATGCCAAAAATAGAATATTAAAGTGTAATTACAGTTCAAAATTAAACCTTTAGCTTAACTTTATCACCAATCAGTTTTGGAGTCTCTCATCACAATTCAGAGCTGCAATGGATCATCATCACCATAATTATACAAGGAAATACTAGAAAGCCTTTTCTCTAAACAACTTATTCATCAGCAGGTACTTCTCTAACGCCAATTTTCTCTTTGAAAGTAGCTGCTTAATGTCCGGCAATTCCTTCCCGCCGAGCACCTTAGCAACTAAAATTAGAGGACGTATTGTTAATGCAACTTGACATGGAGCTTCTTCTATAGGAGGAGAAATCTCCTCTTCTTCAATTTCAGGGAAACCTTCAACTATTTTCGGCTTACCCTTCATAGTTAGTATTAATAATGTTCGATCAATTTCCTTTTCCAAGAAGTCGATTAGAGCTTCTTCATTCTTGAAGCATCTTAGAGCCATCTCAAAAACCCTCTCTAAATCCCTGTAAATGCGGGCATAGAGCTCAGCTCTAGGCTTGGATGGGCTCCAAATTAATGGCTTTACGTAATCATAGCCATGGTAGCAGTCATATAGGTAATTGAAGTATTCGTGATATACAACCGCCTTTAAATCATCATAAGGATATGTAAGAACCTTAGCAGCACTCAATTGGATCGTAGGGATTAGTGCGCCAATTTTAGAGTTGTACTTATATGCAAAGCCCGAAGAATACACTAACTTCAGGTTATCATCAATTTTCTTAACCCAATTTGCCTCGTGAACTTCAATGTCAGCTATGAATGGAATTTCAGTATCGCCTTCGAATTCTGAAACTATTCTTGGAAGCCAGGAATCAGCAAGTTGTTTAACCTTATCTTCTAAGCTTTCAGGTATTTCACCATATTTTACTATCCTTATCTCCAATTACGCTTCACCACAATATAATTAGGATAACTTGGAATTATTTTTGCCTATAATGTCGCATAGAAATATGTCCTCATATGTTTCTCTCCGTCTAACTAGCTTGATTGAACCCTCGTCAATCATCACCACAGCTGCTCTAGGTCTACAATTGTATTGG
The DNA here is from genome assembly GCA_003649155.1 of Thermoproteota archaeon. Lineage (GTDB taxonomy): Archaea > Thermoproteota > Methanomethylicia > Culexarchaeales > Culexmicrobiaceae > Culexmicrobium. The sequence goes on from QMRA01000069.1 coordinate 1,803, forward strand.
CTTGACATTGAAATGCCGTAAGCTCCAGCATCTAGAATTGCAAGTACATCTCCCGGCTTAACCTCGGGGAGGAGGTATTTCTCAGCAAAGACATCTGAGCTCTCGCATATTGGGCCGGCAATGTTGCATTTTTCAGCATATTCGAATTCAACTTTGTCTATAGGGATAATCCTGTGAACTGCACCATAAAGTGCGGGTCTTATCAAATCATTCATACCTGCATCTACTAAAACCCACTTAATTCCTCCAAGTTCCTTGACGTAATTAATCCTGGTTAGAAGTACACCTGCATCACCGACTAAGTACCTTCCAGGCTCGAGAATTATTGTGGAATCTTCGCTGAAAACGTGACCTATTGCATTTATAATTACTGGGAAAACAGATTCGCAATAATCTTCAGGGGTCAATACCTTGTCCGATTCCTTATATGGTATACCTAGTCCTCCTCCAAGATCTATCAAGCTTAGCTTTAACCCTAATTTCTCACTTAACTTTCTTGAAAAATCTACAAGCTTTTCAGCAGCTTTAATGAAAGGTTTCGAATTTAGGATTTGAGAACCAATGTGCATATGGATCCCTTTAACTTCAATATTGCTCTTCTCTAAAGCCAACTTATAGGCATTATATGCATTTTTAACGTCTAAACCAAACTTGTGGATCTTCATCCCAGTACTAATGTACTTATGCGTTTCAGCTGGAACATCCAAGTTAACTCGAACTCCAATCGAAGCTTTAATTCCAAACTTGCGTGAAGCCTCATCAATCAAGTCTAATTCGCCAATATTCTCAACATTAATCAATTTAACATGACTGCTCACAGCATCTTCTATTTCAAATGGAGACTTACTCACACCATTAAACACTATTTTTTCAGGATCTACCCCAACTAACTTAGCAGCAAATAACTCACCACTAGAGACAACCTCGGCTCCAGCACCAACGTCCCTTAACACCTTAAGTAGTGCTAGAGTTGGATTAGCCTTGTATGCATAACATATTAGAACACTTTTCCAATGCTTTTTGGTTGCGCTCAAAAGGCGCTCGTATTTCTCCCTTACTCGATCAGCACTAATTACGTAGAGAGGAGTGCCATATTTTTGAACTAAATCCATTAATTTTACGCCACTTATTTTCAATTCTCCTCCATCAACCGAAAAGTGCGGAGGCAATGACATACATTTCCCCAATTAGAATGTATATGTTAGGTATATCATTGTTCCCATACTCTATCCAAGAGGCAAGTATACACTGCTTAAGCATATGATGAATTACAGATTGATTTGATCCAAGTTCTAGCTAACTTTACTGGATATATGCTTTTAAGCCACTCTAGCAAAAGGTTAAGTTGAATCATAAGGTGGACTAGAAAATTGAAGCTTGGAGTCTCAGGATTTAACGTCGGCAAGAGAAGTAGAATTGAACCATTAGACTACTTAGCAATTAGAAGCGAATTTGAAACTTTGAAAAGTATTGGAGGACTAGTTGACGAGCTGATATTTACTGAATGCGCACTAGGTGAAGAATTAACTGAAGAAATGGCTAAGAAGGGTTTACTGCTTTACCCAACAATTAGTGAAATGAAAAGAATAGGCCAAATCGCGAAGGAAGTAGGAGTGGAAATCGGCGGTCACGCATCATTCCTAGTGAATTTTGCATCACCAAACATTAAGAAAAGAAGCGCTTCAAGAGGACACTTAACTGCACTTTGTAAAAGACTTGCAGCTGCAAAGGGAGTTTATGGAGTAACTCACCTCGGTTTTCTTGGAGGATACAAAGAGGAGGAAGTAAAAGCTATAGTTGAAGATGAGCTGGGAAAAATCCTTAACTCAACTGAAGTTCAGCTTCTTGTTGAAAATTCAGGAAAGAGAAAGGCAGTTGGCTCCCTCCAATTCGTCGTCGATTTGGCTGAAGATTTAGGAGTTAAAATTTGCTTGGATTGGGCGCACCTCCACGCATATACAAGAGGAGGTATAAGAAGCGAAGGAGACGTCGTAAAAGTTGTAGACTTGATTGAAAGTAGGTTAGGGAGATTTGATGAATGGGTTCCAGTAATGCACATTTCAGGCATAAAATATGGTGCAAGTGGAGAAATTGAGCATTTAGGACTTCAAGAGTCCGACTTCAACTGGTATGCTGTAATCAAAGTATTAACGGAAAGTGGAATAAATGGTATTTTGATCTGCGAAAGCCCTAAGAGGTGGAATGGAGACTTGGAGCTCTTAAAGAAAGCAATTTTAGGAGAAGAGGTTAAAGTTAGAAAAACAGCTCAGAGGTCTATTATGGATTGGATAAAAGAAGGTAAGTGAATTAAAAGATTATTTTACCACTCGAATAGCTCTACGTTTGCTCTTGGCACGATCACTCTTCTACCGTCTTCCAGTTCGATTTCTACAACTCTCACTGGTGATTCTGTCTCAACTTGTTGGAGTTCTATTGGTAATCTCACGACTTTTGCTAGAGCGCCGAAGTATGGAGCTCTGATAACTCTAATCTTGGTTCCAGGCTGCATACCACCTACGAGTATTTCTTCCTCCTCTGGTAGCTCTAGTGGGTTAACGTCTAATTTTGGCACTATTATTTCTGGCCTAATTACTCCAGCTCTTATTTGTGTTGCACCATTTATTGCGGCTAGTACTCCTTCATTTTCTTTTTGTAGATTGAACGTCTTCTTAGCCATTCTAACCTTTCCGAAGCCTTCAGTTATGATTATAGTCATTGGAATGTCCTCGTGACCTGTAATTGCAACTCCAATTTCATATCCTAAGAAGTCTGTGAAGTCTTTGAAGTCGACTCCGCCAACTACCACTCCTTTAGCTCCTACTTCCATGGCTTTCTTCAATACATCGCAGGTAGCGTATGAGCCGCCTACAATTATTTTTCCTTCACATTCAGGTGTTATTTTGTCTACCGTTAGCTCCTCATCAGGTGAATTTACTGCTACGTATATTTCTCCGTGCCTCTCTCCTCCAATTCCAAATATACCTTCAATGAAAGTCGCAGCACACTCGATGACTACTCCTTCTTTTGGAATTACTTTGGTAACTATACCTGGAATGTAGGCATCTATTTCAACTGGAATTGGCGGTTCCCGTAGGATTACTTGACCAGTAACTTCTGAAATGTGCTCGATGTAGCCGTCTACTGGCGATTTAATTTCAGTTTTAATTAGTCCGAAGAAAGC
>QMRA01000070.1:0-4977 GCA_003649155.1 Thermoproteota archaeon
AAAACTGCTACAATTCTCTTTGGTCTCTTAGCCTTTGTGATAGGAGCCCCTGGTGCTATAAATCCCACGTACTTTGAGTGGATAATAAATATTTCAACAGTCTATCTAGGGCCATTAGGAGCGCTAATTGCAGCATTAGCATTAATTAAGCTTGGAATTGACAAAGCATACGAAGAACTTAGAAAAGGCGCTCTAATAGAATTTCCGGCAATATGGAAGCCATGGGCCAAATATGTGTATCCAATAGTGGTAATAATAGTATACGTCTCCCAATTCATACTGGGGTGATAAGATGGGCACAGCTTACATAGTAGGATTGTTTGTTATACTAATAATTTACGGCCCACTAGCATGGGGTCTCTATAGGCTTTCAAAAGCGGAAGCTAGCTCTTGATTTTAATTTTTTTGGAGCAACTAGGAGGTGTTATGGATGGCGTTGAGTGATAGGTTAGAGCTAGTGAGTGTTTCTGGAATTAGGAAGCTTTTTGATCTTGCTCAAGGAATTGAAGGGGTAATATCACTGGGAATTGGAGAACCCGACTTTGACACCCCTGAACACATTAAGGAGTACGCTAAAGAAGCGCTGGACAAGGGATTGACACATTATGGTCCTAATGCTGGGATTAGGGAGCTTAGAGAAGCAATAGCGGAAAAGCTGAAGAAAGACAATGGCATCGAAGTTGATCCAAAGAGTCAAATCATGATAACTGTTGGGGGGAATCCAGGTTTTTTAATGGGTTTTGCAACATTTTTAAAGGATGATGAGGAAGTTCTCATACCTTCACCCGCGTTTGTTAGTTATGCTCCCTCAGTAATTCTCGCAGGAGGAAAACCCGTTGAAGTGCCCACCCACGAGGAGAATGAATTCCGGTTGAGTGTGGATGATCTTGAGAAGCATGTTACTGAGAAAACGCGCGCTCTCATCATAAACAGCCCGAATAATCCTACTGGAGCAGTTTTGACAAAAAAAGATCTTGAGGAAATTGCGGATTTTGCAATAGAGCATGATTTAATAGTGTTCAGTGATGAAGTTTACGAGTATTATGTGTATGATGGTGTCAAGAGCCACAGTATTGCCTCTCTTAACGGAATGTTCGATAGGGTGATAACCATAAACAGTTTTTCAAAAACTTTTGCAATGACTGGCTGGCGTTTGGGGTTTGTTGCGGCACCAGAATGGGTAATTGAGAGAATGACTCGTTTTCAAATGTACGATTCAACCTGCCCGGCGACGTTCACCCAGTATGCGGCGGCTAAGGCTTTAAAGGATGAGAGGAGCTGGAAGGCAGTTGAGGAAATGCGTAAAGAGTATGATAGGAGAAGAAGTCTCGTATGGAAGCGCTTGAATGAGATGGGGCTTCCCACGATTAAACCAAAAGGAGCTTTTTACATTTTCCCACGCGTCAAGGACACGGGTTTAACAAGCAAAGAATTCAGCGAGTTAATGATTAGAGAGGCAAAAGTTGTTATGGTTCCAGGTAATGCTTTCGGAAAAGCTGGAGAAGGCTACATAAGAATAAGCTACGCCACGGCATATGAAAAGCTTGAAGAAGCTATGGATAGAATAGAAAAAATTTTGAAAAATAAAAAGCTTGTTTAATCTTTTTGGGGGCGATATTGGTGTCTAAAAGTAGGATTAAGGAAAGTTTGGAAGAAATAAGGCTTCATGGTAGAGGTGGCCAGGGAGTTGTTTTGTATTCTGAGTTAATTGCTCGAGCTGCACTATACGAGGGAAGTTTTGCCAGAAGTTTCCCGTGGTTTGGAATAGCCCGGCGTGGGGCTCCTGTCACAGCATTCGTAGTCATGGGGGAAGGAGATAAAATTACACGGAGCATGGTTTATAATCCCAAATACGTTGTGGTGCTTGACCCGCAACTTCATAAGGTGATGCCAGGGGTAACTAGAGGAATCAGGATAGGGGGTGTGTATATTCAGAACTCAACCAAAACTCCTGACGAGCTCTTGGAAGAGCTTGAGCTGGATACTAAGCTTAGTGTCATTGCCACAATAGATGCCACGGGAATTGCAATGAAGTATATGGGAGTTCCAATACCAAACATAGTTATGTTGGGCGCTTTTGCTAGAGTTACAAACCTTATAACATTCGATTCCGCTGTAAAGGCTGTTAAGGCCAGATTCCCCAAGGACGCTTGGGAAAATTATTTAAAGTGTCTGGAGGCAGGGTATGAGAATATCAGGGTTGAGGTGTTGGAAGATGGGGAATAGAGAAGAATACCCAGAGATTATTACTATTTCTACAAAAGAAATTGGCTCTGAGCCAGTGGCTCACTGGAGAGTCGTAAAGCCAGTTATCAAATATGAAACCTGCATAAAATGCTGGGTATGTGTTCAATACTGTCCCGAGGGCGTTATTAAAGAATCGGAGAAGGGCCCTATAATAGATTATAGATTCTGTAAAGGGTGTGCTATCTGTGCCAATGAATGTCCTGTGAATGCAATCAAAATGGTTAGGGAGGTGTAATCGATGGGCAAACTTGATTTACTTTCAGGTAATAAAGCAGTGGCATATGGAGCTAAACTCTCCAGAGTTCAAGTAATTTCGGCATATCCAATAACACCTCAAACACCCATAGTTGAATATCTTGCTGAATTCATCGCCAACGGAGAGCTAGATGCCGAATACATATACCCCGAGGGAGAGCACTCAGCAATAGCCGCAGCACTTGCTGCCACAATAGGCGGTGCGAGAGGCTTTACTGCCACATGTGCCCAAGGGCTTGGCTATGCTTTCGAAGTTGTTGCTCAGGCACCTGCATACAGAGCACCTCTTGTAATGGGAGTAGCCAATAGAACACTAGGGTGGTACTGGAGCGTGGCAAGCGATTACTCAGACTCCATGCCCACAAGGGATTTAGGATGGATTCAATTCTATGCTGAGAGCTGTCAGGAGGCTCTTGATGGTGTAATTCAAATGTACAGGATCACTGAGGATGAAAGGGTATTGCTACCCGGGATGGTGTGCTTGGATGGTTTTCACCTGTCTCACTCTTCAGAACCCGTGGACATACCTGACCAAGACGAAGTGGATGAGTACTTACCCCCAAGAAAGATATACAAGCACACAACTGATCCAACAGAGTCTGAAAGTTACGTGTATCCTTCACTGCCTGTAAGTTTGCACACCACATATAGGAAAATATTTGAGAATGCCATGCAGAGGACGAAGGATGTCATCCGTGAAGTCACAAAAGAGTTCAGCGAAAGATTTGAGAGAGATACTCATGGACTTGTTGAGGAGTATCACACAGATGGTGCAGAATTACTGCTTATAACCATGGGTTCAATGTCAACAGCAGCTAAGAGAGCTGTTGATAGACTACGTGACAGGGGAGTTAAAGTAGGATTGGTAAGGATGAGATTTTTCAGGCCATTTCCTTCCGAGGAAATACTTAGAATAGTTGAAAAGAATGGTGTCAAAGCTATAGGGGTTGTCAATAGAGCGATAAGTCATGGAACTTCAATGGATCCCCTAGGTGCCGAGGTTGCTGCAACCCTATATGAACTCAAGAATAGACCCAACATAATCAATTTCATAGCCGGAATGGGCGGGGGTGATGTTTCAATAAGGGACTTTGAGAGCATGGTGAACAAGCTAACAAATACGCTGAATAAGGAGAACGTGAGGGAGACCATGTACGTAGAACACCCCATAAAGATAGAAACCCCCTCAGTGAAATTCAGTGATGCTGCATACTGCCCCGGGTCTCAGCTTTGTGCCGGGTGCGGTGCTACCTTGGCTATGAGACACATACTCAAGATCTTGGGTAAGAACTCAGTGCTCGTATTTCCTCCTAATTGTGTTTCAGCTTCTCTGGCGATGCACTTCCCCAGCAGTTGGATGGGTGTTCCTTATGTTCTGGCTAATTATGCGGCGGCTGCAGCTTATGCCAGAGGTCTTCAGAGGGCATACAAGTATAGAGGCAAGAAGGTTTATGTTACGGTCATAGCCGGGGATGGGTGTACTGCTGACATAGGACTGCAATCTCTATCTTCAGCTGCCGAGAGCAATGAGCCGATAATATGGATTAATTACGACAATGAAGCATACATGAACACGGGTATTCAAAGAAGCGGCACCACGCCATTAAATGCCTGGACGACAACAACACCTGCGGGAGTTAAGTGGCATGGAAAGAAGGAGGAACCCAAGGACATGATATCCATAATGATTGCGCATAGAGTCCCTTACATAGCCACGGCGTCTCCATCCTTCCTGCGTGACTTTGAGAGCAAGATAAAGAAAGCTATGAAGGTCGTGGAAAAGGCTGAAGGATTGGCTTACATACATATACAATCACCATGCCCCACTGGATGGAGGTTCCCCGAGAGCAAAACGGTCGAGATAGGGAGATTGGCTACACTAACCGGTGTGTGGCCACTCTTGGAAGTCGATCACGGTACATTTAAATTGAACCTTAAGCCCCGTAAGCTGAAACCCGTAGCTGAATACATCAAGCTTCAGGGTAGGTTCAGACACTTAAACGATGAAGATATTGCTATGATTCAGAAGTTCATCAACAAAAGGTGGGAGAAGCTCCTTGAACTTGACGGCAAGATTATGTGGTAATCTGGGGGATGCAATGTGAGTGAGTTCGATATAGAGCACCTGAAATATCTGTTCGAGCCCCGGAGTGTTGCGGTTATCGGTGCCAGCAGAAACCGGAAGGCATGGGGACACGTAATCCTGAAGAATATAATAAACTATGGATTCGAGGGTAAAGTGTATCCGGTAAATCCAAAGGCAGACAATCTTTTGGGATTGAAGTGCTATCCAGACATTAGAAATGTGCCTGGTGATGTGGATGTAGCCATCATTGCCGTGCCAGCAAAAATTGTTCCGCGTGTTATGAAAGCATGCGTAGAAAAAGGAGTTAAGGTAGCGGTTGTGATTACTGCAGGATTCAGTGAAATAGGGTCCGAAGGTAGGGAGCTTGAAAAGGAAGTGGTAAGAATTGC
>QMRA01000071.1:0-4963 GCA_003649155.1 Thermoproteota archaeon
AGTCTAGATATGATTTTGACAGCTAACCTATGTAGGAGGTCGAGGGTTTCGGAATTAGTTAAGCCGAGCTTATTTAGCTCGTTGGGCTTCAACCTCAATTCATCATAATTTAGTCCTAGGTATTCAGCTAAGACTCTCCTTATTGATGGGAGTTCATGTGAATCATAGGCCATTGCAGTTGCAACATATTTAGCTATCTTACCCTTATCCTTCGGCGGATTTCCAAACACGTGTAGTCCAGCTTCTATCTGAGTGCTCCTAACGCTGCTGACATACCTGTGAATTTCCTCCACTACTTCCTCTTCATCCTCGCTTTTGATTGGAATATTGTGTTTTCTTGCCTTCTCGACCAGCTCATCGTAGATTACTTTGGCTCTCGCATAGTCTCCCAGCTGCTTTGCATGAGAGTACTGTGCTAGTAGTAGGTTTACTTCATCCAGCACGTCTGCCATCATCATTGGCGGGTACATGTGGTCGACGATTGTTGCATAGCTCCTCCTCTTAGCTATAACTCCCTCCATTGGGTTAGATACTACGTAAACGTATAGGTGTGGAATATCGTCTATGGAGATTTCAGGCCAGCATGATGGTGATAGTCCAACACTCTTGCCAGGCCTAAATTCTAGGGTTCCATGGGTTCCGAAGTGAATTATCACGTCGGCCTTAAAGACCCTTGTAATCCACCTGTAAACTGCAAGCCACTGATGTGGAGGGGTAATCGTCGGGTCGTGAAGTACTCTGCAAACTCTTCCATCGCATGCTGACCCTGCGCATCCAAATTTAGGCTGAGTTGTGATGAAGATGTTGCCGAATATTATTCCTGGAATGACGAACCTCCCATTATAGACCATGCCTACTAGTTCCTTGGAAACCCTGCCCTGCAATACATCTAAGGGGTGGCCCCAATCACTAATCATCTTCTCCCTAACGTTGGGTGGGAGCTCATTAAACCACTCCATGTAAGTGTCAGCGTCAACAAAGTCTACTGCACCGCCACTCCTAACAATGTCTTCAATTGAAGTCCACCTAAACTCGCTGATCGCCCTCCTATCCAAGAACATTCTAATTAGCTCGCCACCAGTTTCAGGTAGCGATTCACCCACATCATATCCGCATTCCTTCAATTTGTGTAGAAGCCTGACAATGCTTTCAGGGACGTCTAAGCCAAATCCAACAGCTATGCTTGCTTCGAGATTTTTACATGGAGGATTGATTAGGATGAATGCTATTCTACGCTTGCTCGGGGGCTTACGCTTCAGTTTAATCCAATTTTTAACTCTCCTAGCAATGTACTTGGCGTGGGGCATGTAGGGCTCGTACGACTTAACGCCGTTAGAATCCATTCTCGAGCCAGCGATGAATATTGGCTCGATTAACCCGTCAACTTCAGGCATAATAATCCTATAAACTTGAGATAGGTAGTCAACTCCCCTCTCGTCCTTAAGCCACTCATCTACGCTTTGAGATAGTGAGGTTACTGTGCTAATTATCGGTGCATTTAGCTTCTTAAGCAAATCAACTCCTGAGACCAACTTGAAGCTTCCCGGGGCATCTTTACTCCACCTACCATGATCTAGTAGGAAGAATGACGTGAGGTTAACTATGGCCTCTACAACTGGCTCATCATTGATGAAGAAGAACTTCCGAATGCTATCTTCGGTGGTCGGCGTATTTAGTAGTGCATCCTTGAATCCATAGGTGAATACTGGGATTACGCCCATGCCCTCAGACTCTAAAGCGTCGATCACTGCTTTGATATGGTTAAGCTGCTCGTAGACTGCATAGCTCCTATAAAATAGTAGTCCAACTAGGGGATTCGAAGCATTCGGGTACTCTTTCAAGTACTTTTCCGTTGAGTCGAATAGCCCAATTTTCGGGTGAAGTATTCCATGCCATGGAACTTCCTCAAGCTCGCCTACTTCAACGTCGAAGCCCAGCTCTCTGAGGAACAAGTGGACTAGATTTCTCAGATTCTTCCTGCCGCCAGTCTTGTAGTATACTACTGCCTTCGAGAGGGTTTGGAGGTTAACGATGGATAAGTGCTCATACGTGTCTGATAGGGAGATTATTAGTTTCGCTCTCCCATTCTTGACCGCTTCTTCCACGTCTTCGGGGAGCTTGCTGGAGTAGATTAGAATTGCATCTGCCTCTCCTATGAAGTCTACGTGCTTTGAAGCCACAATGTCGCGTACGGCGATGTATTCGAAGTTATGCTCTTCAGCCTCCTCTGCCAGCACTCTCGACAGTACTGGCAGTGCTATTGCTCCATAGCCAATTATGAATGCGAGCCTTGTCATGGTAACATCCTCAGAGGCAGTATGAATAGGTGTGGAGTGTCTAAGACCTTCACTTTAACTCCATAAACTTCCCTAATGTTTTCAGCTGTCAGAACTTGGCTTGGAGTTCCAGTAGCGAATATTCTTCCATTCTTGAGCATGACTATGTAGTCGGAAAATCTGGAGGCTAAGTTTAGGTCGTGCATTGCCATTACGACTGTCAGATTGTGCTTTTCAGCTAGGCTCTTGATGAGCCCCAGAATTTCCAGTTGATGCTTTAAATCCAAATTGCTTGTGGGCTCGTCTAGTAGTAGTACTTCAGGCTCTTGAGCTAGAGCCCTCGCTATAAGGACTTTCTGTCTCTCTCCTCCACTCAGCTCGTCGAAGAACCTGTTTGCTAGGTGTTTAGCTCCAACTTTCTCAAGAGATGACCATGCGATCTTCAAGTCACGCTCACTCAAACTCCAATTTACGTATGGGCGCCTACCTAGGAGAACTACTTCAAATACTGTTAGCGGGACGTGGGATGAGTGGATTTGGGGTACATATCCTATTTTCCTAGCAATTTCCTTTAAGCTGAGCTTACTAACTTCACTTCCATCCAGGAGCACCGTCCCAATTTTCGGCTTCAATATATTGCATATGCACCTGAGCAGAGTTGTTTTTCCAGCTCCATTGGGACCTACGACTGAAGTCACCTTTCCCTCCATGAACTCTATGGTAACGTTGTTTAGAGCTTCAATTCCGTCATATGAGATTGAGACTCCCTTAACCAGGATTTTTACCGCCATATCTCCCTCCTCGCTTTGAGGAGTAGGTAGACGAATAGTGGAACTCCGAGGAAGGCTGTTACAACTCCAACTGGAAGCTCTATGGGGGCTATGATGACTCTTGCAATGGTGTCGGCTGATAGGAGGATTATTGCACCCAGTAGGAAGGAGCACGTCATCGAAAATCTGTAGTCAGCTCCAACAATGAGTCGAGCTATGTGGGGTGCTACTAGGCCGATAAATCCAATTGGGCCGGTTATACAGACTACGATTGCAACTGCTAGTGCGGATAGGATTGAGCAAACAAATCTCGTGCGCTCTGGATTTGTTCCAAGGCTCCTAGCAACCTCCTCCCCCATCATCAGTGAATTCAAGTCCCAAGCGTACTTGAATAGGGGTATGCAAATCAATATTGATGGAGTGATCAGGTAAAGCCTACTCCAATTGGCTAAGGCGAGATCCCCCATCATCCAGTGGACGAGCATCTTCAACTGCCACTCTTGAGCTACATATTGGAGAAGCGTGATTAGAGCTGAGAAAATGTAAGTCATGGCAATGCCAGACAATATAACTGACTCTGAAGTCATGCCCTTAATCTTAGCTATGAAGAGGGCTATTAAGCATGCAATCAACGCGAATAGGAATGCATTAGCCATTATGATGTATGGGCCAAATCCAATCAAGCTCACGCCAAGGACTATGGCTAGTGCAGCTCCAAATGAAGCTCCCAAGCTAACACCTATAGTGAAGGGGCTTACAAGAGGATTTCTCAATACGCCCTGAAGAGTAATTCCTGAAGTAGCGAGCGTCGCTCCTGCAATTAAAGCCATTAAAGCCCTCGGAATCCTAATATTCCAAATAATCGCCCAAGCAATTGGATTCAAATTAGCATTAGGAGCGAAAATAATAGTTAAAATTTCAATCGGGTCAATATGCACTACGCCAACGCTAACTGCTATTGAGAAAAATATTGGAATAGCTATAGCTAGCAACGTTAATATGATGACTTTCCTGCTAGTCTGTTGGATATACCCAGATTCCGACATATGGTACACCTAGCAGGTCTTCTAGGAATTGCCTGTGAAGAGCGACTGGATCTAAATCACTGAAGACGTCTGGATATAATGTTTTTGCGATGTAAACTAGCTCTGCCACCAGGCCAAAAGTGTCGTGAAGCATGTCGCTGCATATTACGTAAACTCTCCCATCCTTTACAGCTTTAATTTCACTCCATCCTGGCCTCGCCATAATTTCAGCTCTAATCGCCACTAGTGGGGATGGGTCAACAGCTCCATATGGCTGGAATTTACTCGCCGATACAGCCTTAATTATTACGTCGGGATTCTTCTCAATAACTGCCTCAGGACTAACCTTCGGATACGTCACTGGCGAGTCCGCAAAGACATTTATTCCGCCAGCAAGCTTCAGTAGTTCATCCCAGCCGCTTCCAGGTCCAGCTGCAACATAGTCCCTGTAACCTTCAATGTAAACTCGAACTCTCTCCTCAGCTGGAATGTCCTTTACACGGCTCTTAATAGTCTCAACAATGCCCTCCCAGTAGCTCACAAGCTCCTCAGCCCTATCAGTCTTGTTAACCAGCAATCCCAGAAGCTTAACCTCAGTGAAAAGCTTATCAATCTTGTAGAGGTCGAGGCGGATAACCTTGATGCCCAATGGCTCAAGCTTCTCCTCCAGTGCCTCTGGCTTAGGCCACCTAACGTAGGTAATCACTACATCAGGCTCAGTAGCTATTATAGCTTCAATATTAGGCTTAAACGAACTGCCGATCACCGTCACATTTGGAGCCCACGGGTCACCTGCAGCGTACTTAGTTATACCAACAATAGCGTCCTTCATTCCAAGTGCAATTGAGACTTGAGCACTATCCGAAGTCAATGCAGCAATCCTCTTCAATGG
>QMRA01000072.1:0-4957 GCA_003649155.1 Thermoproteota archaeon
GCATCTTTCATGGTAAATTTTGAGTGCTTCACTTTGGCTGTAGCATCCCTCCTCATTTCAACCCTCTATAATGCTGAGGCTAAGAAGTACGGTTTGATTGGAAATTTCATGGTAAGCTTTTGCGTTGCCCTTCCATTCCTATACGGCTCTATTGCTGTGAAGTCTAGTGGGTCACTTCTCCTTCAAATTCTTTCAGTAGCAGCTTTTCTTGCTAATACTGGGAGGGAGGTTACTAAGGGGATAGTTGACGTGGAGGGTGACAAGGTTAGGGGGATTAGGACGGTTGCCATTTCTCGGGGGAAGTCTTTTGCAGGCAAGCTCGCATTTATCTTCTACTTGTCAGCTGTTGCAGTCGGCTTTCTCCCAATACTACTAGGCCTGGTTTGGTGGATCTACCTTCCACTATTCGCCTTGTCTTGCATTGGCTTTGTCTTGGATTCAGTAAAACTTGTTAGGAGTCCAACCGAGTCTACTGCTATGGCGGTTAAAAAGCGAGTTCTACTCCACATGTTTCTTGCCATGTTGGCTACTTTCCTCGGAGGCTTTAAAGGTTTGATTTAATTAATAATTGCGGTGAGGGTTGGAGGTTGGGCAGGAAGTTTAGGCGGCTTAGAGGTTTAAGGGACTACTTGCCTGAAGACGTCGACAAGCTAAATTACGTTAAAAGTGTGGTTAGGCAGCTGTTCTTCCTCTATGGGTACATGGAGGTTATGACTCCAACTCTTGAGTCTTTCGACCTTTTGGCCGCAAAGTCTGGGGAGGAGATTAGGCAGAGAATGTACGTCTTCACCGACCTTGGGGGGCGGAAGGTTGCTCTTAGACCTGAAATGACAGCTCCGATAGCTCGCTTCTACATTAATAACATGCTGGGTAGGCCTAAGCCTGTTAGGCTTGGTTATATTGCTAATTGCTTCAGGTATGATGAGCCCCAATATGGTAGGTATCGCGAGTTTTGGCAAGGCGGATTTGAGCTTATAGGTTCTAAGGCTCCTGAGGCTGATGCTGAAATTCTAGAGATTGCAGACGCTTTGATGAGGCGTTTAGGTTTTAAAAATCACTATTTGAAGTTGGGTCACGTTGGAGTTATGAGGGCTTTCTTGGGAGCTGAGGGTGTTGATGAGCTCAGTCAAAACAAGGTTTTCGGGCTTATGGATAAGGGGAGGGTTGAGGATGCCCTACATGCGCTTGAGAATTTGAATGTTTCGAGTAGGTGCTTAGAAGTTGCTGAGGCTCTATTCTCTCTCAAAGGTTTCGACGTTATTAGGCTGATTGGAGAGGCGGAGAAGCTCTTGGTAGACTATGATGCGGCGAAGGTTGAGCTTGAAAATCTTAGGCAGGTGGTTGAGTGTTGTGAGGCTTGTGGATTGAAGGGCAGGCTCTTCATGGATTTCAGCTTCGCTAGAGGGTTGGAGTACTATACTGGCATCATTTTTGAGGTTTTCGTTCCTGGCATTAGAATAGCTTTAGGTGGTGGTGGGCGGTACGACAAGCTCATAGAGCTCTTTGGCGGTGAGCCTACTCCAGCTGTTGGCTATGCTCCTGGACTTGACAGGATAGTCCTTGCCATGGAGGAGCTTAAAATTCCATTCAAAGAGAGGCGGGTAGTTAGGGTGTATGTGGTTTCAGCTAGTGAAGAGTTGAGGTTGCGTTGCCTCGAAATAGCTCACAAGCTTAGGGAGCAGGGGATTGCTGCTGAGCTTGAGGTTTTGAGGAGGAGTTTGAGGAAAGCTCTCTCATATGCGAACTCTAAGGGATTTTCTCATGCCATTATTGTAGGTGCTGAAGAGGCTTCGAGAGGGAAGATCGTCTTGAAGGATTTGAACGCGAAGGTTCAGTATGAAGTGACTTTAGAGGAGGCTATTAATATGTTGAAAGAGAAATCTTGATAGGGTTTGAGTAATGACTCGTATGACTCATGAGCGCGTTATGGAGATATTCCAGTTTTTGAGAGAAATTAAGGCGAGAGCCTACTTCTTCTTTAAAAACTTCAAATACGTCCTCTCTATGAACGGCCTCATACGCGCTAGAGATAAGAGCTTCGAGGTTGTTGAGTGGTCGAGAGCTTTTGGATCAAAGGCTCCGCATGAAGTTCTCAATTCGCTAGATGTGGAGAAGGTGGAAGTGCAGTTGAAGAAGCAGCCTGAGCCCATTGTTTTTAGTTCGCTCCAAGAATTCTTGGAGTGGCTGAGTGCTAGGAAGAGATAGAAATTCGAGTGTTGCCGAGAAAACCTAATTAGAATCTTATATTCATCTTTTTATGGGCCCGTAGCTCAGCCTGGATAGAGCAGCGGCCTCCTAAGCCGTTGGTCGTGGGTTCGAATCCCACCGGGCCCGCCACTAATCATTGTTTGCGCATTTACTTTTCAAAGTGCGAATTAGATTTACCATAAGTAAAGTTTTAACTCTTAGGGTGGGCTGTTCGTTAGGCTTTTATACACTACTCATATACAAATTCCATATGACCTTTTACTAGAGGGTGGTATTGTGGAGAAAATAAGGGTTGTCATTTATGGTGTTGGTGCTATAGGGCGACTTGTAGCAAAAACTCTACTAGAGAAGAAGGGCATTGAAATTGTGGGTGCAATAGACGTCGATCCCAACAAGGTTGGTAAGGACTTAGGTGAGGTTTTAGGGCTAGATAAGAAGCTTGGTGTTGTAGTTTCAAATGACCCAGACAAGGTGTTGTCGGAGACTAAGCCGCATGTTGTGGTTCACATGACGAGGTCGTACTTGAAAGACGTATTCGACCAGCTGGTTGGCATTATTAAGCATGGCGTGAACGTCGTTTCGACTTGTGAAGAGCTTTCGTATCCATATTATGTTGACGTCAAGAAGGCTAAGGAGCTTGATGAGCTGGCTAAGAAGCATGGATGCACAGTTCTCGGCACTGGAATTAACCCTGGCTTCCTAATGGATACGCTGGCGATAACCCTGACTGCTCCATGCGTGAAGCTTGAGAAGATCACCATAACTAGAGTTATCAACGCATCCACTAGGAGAGGTCCATTCCAGAAGAAGATTGGCGCTGGACTGACAGTTGAAGAGTTTAGGAAGAAGATTGAGAATAAGGAGATCACTGGTCACGTAGGTTTGGAGCAGAGCATTTCACTGATAGCTGCAGCTCTTGGCTGGGAGCTTGACAAGATCGTAGTTGAGCCAGTAGAGCCGGTGATCGCTGAGAAGCCTGTGAAAACTGACTATGTCGACGTGAAGCCAGGTCAAGCTGCAGGTTTGAAGCAGATTGCAAGGGGAATTAAGGACGGTAAAGAAGTGATAGTCTTGGACTTTAGGGCTTATGTCGGCGCACCTGAAGAGTATGACTCAATAGACATTGATGGAGTGCCTCCAATTCACGAGAAGATATCTCCATGCGTGCATGGAGACTGGGGCACTGTAGGCATGGTTATAAACATGATACCGAAGGTGTTAACTGCACCGCCAGGTCTAATTACGATGAAGGACGTCACCATTCCATCAGCTACGCCTGAAGACATGAGGAAGTATGTAAAGCTTTAAACTCAAGTCACTTTGTCCTTTTATTTACCATTTCTTTGAGTATTGAGACTACTGCTAAGTGGCTTGATAAGCTTACTCCGTCTACTGATGGCTCGGTTAAGTATGAAACGCTATCAAGCGCTCCTTCTCTTGCAATTAAATTAAGCTCTCTCTTCTCGTCTTCTTGGTTGTGCATAGCTGTTTTCCTACCAGTTAGTATTGCTAGCATTGCTGCTAGCCCATAGCCACCCCAATTTGATATTGAGGCTACAGCTAGGACGTCTACTTTGGATTCCGCGGCTATTCCTCCTTTGCAGGGGCACCTGCAGACTTCGCCGTATGGGACGTGTCTTCTCACAGTGTCTGCTATCAAGCCCATTCCAACTTCATTTCCGCCATCTCCAATTGCTACTGTTAATATGCCTCTATTGCGCGCTTCTTCAATGATAGCTTCAACTTTGCTGTGAGTTCCAGTTATGTTTAGGCCGCCCATCGTGTGGTACTCCCTTTTGAAGTTTCTTCCAGCTTTCTCAATTGCTATTACTACAGATGGCTTTATTTCGTCGAGTAATTCCTTGGCTTTTTCGCGCGCCTCTTCCTCTTTCATTGTGAAGCTCAAGATGCTTGTTGAAGCTTTCAAGTTTTCCTTAAGGAGCCTTTCTAAGCTTACGACGTTTAAGCTGTAGCCTGAAGCTGCTGCCTCTAAGATCCTCAACGACTTGTCTACTGGCTCAATTAGCATTATAGGTTTAACTTCAAGAGCTAGGCTTAGTGCTCTAGCTATTGATGCAGCTCCAGGAGGTCCATCTGTTTCCTGTACGTTGTGTGGTGGCATTCTGAATCCAGTCATTATGAGCGCAGTGCTTTCAGGAGTTGCAGCCTCCTTTATTTCTTCTGCTGCTTTGAGTATTAGTGGGGTGTCTGAAAGCTTTTTAGCAGCTTCGTATAGGTAGTCTATGACTCCTCTTCCTCTGACGTCTACAGTTACAAGTCTTTCTATTGCTTTTCCTACTGCTTGTAGGTTGCTCATTTTAATCCCCATTTAATCTTGGCACATTCTATTCTTAATATTTAGTGTTTGTTTAACTGTTTTCAAAATTAATATTGCTCTAAAGTTACTGTGCTTCTTATTTGATGTACGTAATGAATTTCCTTTTCAAAATTTAGATTACTCATTGACTTTCATGGTGTGTATAGTGATTAGCCTTATATATGTTTGACAACCTTAATTTTCTGTTAGTTGCTATTTTGGGTGAGCCGCTATGGGAGAGAAGGCTGTTGATAAGAGGATGTTAATGATAGCGGCTGCAGTGATAATAATAATCATTGTTGGTGTAGCCGCATACTTCTTGATGCAGCCTAAGCCCACCGAGGTCAAGGAGATTAAGATAGGCGTTATACTTCCACTGTCCGGTAAGCTGGCTGAGACTGGTGCTGACTTGAAGAGAGGCATTGAGTTCGC
>QMRA01000073.1:0-4955 GCA_003649155.1 Thermoproteota archaeon
ATGTTAAGGAGGCTCACTAAAATATGTGAAGGTGTAAGCGTCTCGATTAGTGTTAGGCATGGAGATACTCCGAGAAGTATTAGGAGAATGCAGGTAAAGAGTCCTCCAGAAGTATTAATCACAACCCCTGAAACTCTTCAAGCAATGCTTCCCTTTGAAGGGATGAGGCGATGGCTTACCGCTGTGAAGTGGATTATAATAGATGAAGTTCACGACCTAATTGAAAGTAAGCGAGGCACACAGCTTGCTGTTGGGCTTGAAAGGCTTAAACCATTAACTGAAAGTATAGTTCAGATCATCGGACTTTCAGCAACGCTAAGTGATTCTAAATTAGCATCACAGTTTATCTCTGGTTCGAGCATAGATATTCAAGTCAATGAAGTTAGAGATGCAAAACCGTACTTAATTAAAATTGAATATCCCCATCCAACTAAAGAGGACTATGAGGCTAGCCTTAAGCTAATGTGCAAGCCAGAGTTTGCAGCTAGGTTAAGGAGGATGGTTGATCTTATTAAATCTTCAACTTCCACTCTTATTTTCGTCAACTGTAGGGAGTTTGCTGAGTTTATTAGTAGTAGGCTTAGGTTAGCTGGAATAGAAGTTGCAAGTCACCACAGCTCTTTATCTAGGCATGCTCGTGAGCTTATTGAAGCTAAATTTAAACGTGGATTACTGCCAGCAATTGTCTGCACATCTTCACTTGAGTTGGGCATAGATGTTGGAAGTGTCGACTTAGTCATTCAATACTTGTCACCTAGACAGGTTATCGCGCTTATTCAAAGAGTAGGGCGAAGTGGGCACTTCCTAGAAAAGACTTCTAAAGGAGTAATAATTTGCGTTAGCCCAGACGACTTACTTGAGAGCTTAGTTATTGCAGACAAGGCGTTAAACTGGCAATTAGAATATCCTAAAATTCACGAAAATGCGCTAGATGTACTAGCACACCAAATTGCAGGTTTAACTCTCGACTTTAACGGCAAAATAGAAATTTCACGAGCATTCCAAGTAGTTAAATCAAGTTTTCCATATAAGGCATTAAGTAAAGATGTTTTCGCTAAAGTTTTAGATTATATGTCTAGAAATGAAATTATAAAAGTTGAAGGAGATTACATCCTTAAAACTAGAAGGACAAGAGCCTACTATTATCGACACTTAACTACTATTCCTGAGGAAGTAAAATACCCAGTTATAGACGAATCAACAGGAGATGAAATTGGATATCTTGGAGAAGACTTCTTTTCAGAATATGGTAAGCCTGGAGTCAAAATAATCTTGAAGGGAAGGCCATGGATTGTCTCAAGCATAAGCGGCTTTAACGTATACGTTAAGCCTGTTAGCGACTACACTGCAGCTATACCAGGCTGGGAAGGGGAAGTTCTACCAACATCGTGGACTGTAGCAGTCTCGGTTGGCAGGTTAAGGAGAATTATAGAGGACATGTGGAAAAGCGGATCAACAATCGAAGAAATTGCCGAGAAAATCAGAGGTACATGCGCTGCTGAAATTGAAGATTTAGATGATTTAAAAGAATCTCTAAAGCCCTTCATAAACTACTTAGAGCAAGGCCTACCTATGCCTCATGACAAGAGAATAGTTATTGAAGGATTCAGCAACTTCATAGTCATCCACTCATGCAATGGGCATGGAGTAAATAGGTGCATAGCTAGAGTTTTAAGCGAATTAATTAAAACGAAGTTCAAAGTTGACTGCATAGTTAGGTGGGATGCATATAGAGTCCTAATAATGGCTACGCCGGGAATCGAACCAATAGATGTAGCTGAAATATTAAAATCATTAAGCATTGAAGATGCATGGAACACTATCAGGGAGCACGTAGATCCATATATCTTAAGACATGTTGCAATGAAGTTCGAAGCACTACCAAGAGGAATGTATTATAAATCTGCAAGCTACCTTCTACACTTACCTGAAATATTTAAGGATACGCCAGTCTATGATGAAGCCTTCAGATTCCAATTAGTTGAGCACTACGACTTTAAACACTTCAAACAACTAATACAATCAATAAGAAGAGGTGAAATCGAAGTAGTATCCACAACAAAGTCGGCTGCACCCTCACCTCTAGCCAAACCAATTGTTGAATTGGGAGATTTAATCGCATTAGATGACAGCCGCATCTTTATCGAGAGAATAATGAATAAAGTGCTAAACCTAGTATGTTTAGAATGCCTACATGCGTGGAGAATATTAGTGCGAGACTTCAAAGAGGGCATTTCATGTCCAAAGTGTTCTTCAAAAACAATTTCGATAGTAAAGTGGAAATTAAGAGAAATACTAGAAGCACTTAGAAAGTTGCGAAGTAGCGAAAGACTAAGCGAAGATGAAGAGCTCCTCGTAGCATATGCCAAAATGACTGCAGACCTATTAACATTATATGGAAAGAAAGCAGCCATAGCACTAGCAGTTAGAGGTGTAGGACCATTAACTGCCTATCAAATCCTAGCCAGAATGCACAGAAGCTTGGAAGACCTAATAGAAGATCTAAAAGAGGCAATGAAAGAATACCTTGAAACAAGGGAGTATTGGGAAAAATGATAAAATGTCTTTCCATTATCGTGCTAGAAAATTATTTCTAAAATAATTATTTTGATTTAAATTTTAATTTATAAAATTCATTTCTTTATTTTTGTGCAATAGCACATAAAAAGATTTATAAATTTAGGCTAGCCTAACATTTTTAGGTATGCTTATGATAGTTAGGTTGTCCGAAGTTAAAGTCGGTCAAACTGCTAGAATATTGAGGGTAGAAGGCAGAGGAAGTTTAAGGAGACGATTGATTGAAATGGGCGTTGAGCCCGGAGCATTAATAAAAATTGAAAGAATCGCACCACTCGGCGATCCAATTGAAGTCAAGGTTAAGGGTTACTATCTGTCTCTCCGAAAAAGTGAGGCTTGCAAAGTGCTCGTAGAGGTGGTTGACAGCAATGAACATTAGACCATTATCTATGCTACAGCCAGGTGAGGTTGGAATTGTAGTTCAAATTGCTGCTGGTAGAGGTTTAACTCGTAGATTAGTTGAAATGGGTATTACGCCCGGTACTCACGTAAAAGTTCTGTATAATGGTCCAGGACCCGTTGTTATAATGGTTAGGGATTCGAGACTTGTTCTCGGGCGCGGAGCTGCTATGAAAATTTTAGTGGAGGTGGATGGGGTTGATATCTAAAGTGCTCTGCTCAACTTGTCCGTTTCACTCTTCATGTATTTCGACTGGCAAGGAGAATACTGTGAACTCTGAAGGAGTAGTTGATACGTATATAATTGCTGTGGCTGGCAATCCGAATGTGGGTAAAAGTACTCTTTTTAATCTATTAACTGGCAGCAGGCAGAGAGTTGGAAATTGGCCTGGTAAAACTATTGAACGGAAAGAGGGTGAGCGAATTATTGATAATGTTCGGTTGAAGTTCATTGATCTGCCGGGAACATACAGCTTGTCCGCATTAAGCTTGGAAGAAATTATAGCGAGAAGATTTATTGTTGAAGCTAAGCCTAATGTTGTAGTTAATATTGTTGATGCATCGAATTTAGAAAGGAACCTCTATCTAACATTACAAATTCTAGAATTGACTAATAATGTTGTAATTGCGCTTAACATGATGGACTTAGCTACTAAAAAAGGCATTAAAATTGATGTTAAAAAGCTTTCGGAAATATTGGGTGTGCCTGTAATTCCCATGGTTGCTATTAAGGGTACTGGAGTTGAAGAACTTATCGAAGCAGTTTTGAAGGTTTCTAAAGGAGAAATTGCGTGTAGAAGTGTAAAAATTGATTATGGACGTGAGATTGAGGCTGCTATAGCTGAGATAATCGGCATGCTCGTTAAGAGTGGAGTGGCCGATGAACTTCCATATCCGCTCAGGTGGATTGCATTAAGGCTTCTCGAGGGCGATAGGGAAATTGTGAAGGCTATCAGAGAAATTAATGGTGATTTAATTGCTAAAATTGAAGAGTTGAAGAGAAATTTAAGTGATGCATTAGGTGATGATGTAGATGTAATTATCGCAGATAAGCGCTACATTTTCATCGAGGAAATAGTCAAGGTAGCAGTTGAAAAGTCTAAAGTTGCAGAATTGACAATTACTGATAAGTTGGACAGAATCGTTTTGAATAGATTTCTTGGACTGCCAATTCTCGTTGGTGTTTTTGCTCTTTCATTTATCATCGTTTTTAGTGTTAATATAGGCTTTCCACTTAATCTGCTGATTCCAGAGATTGGAGAGTACAATTTAGCGAGTTTAATTAGCGATTATATTTTCGGCTACATTTCTGAAGTTGCTTCAAGTTATTTAATTAGTATTGGGGCTCCGAGTTGGTTTGTAAGCCTAGTTTCAGACGGTATCATTGCGGGAGTTGGAGCAGTGCTTAGCTTTTACCCTCTTATTTTAACTGTCTTCATTTTATTTGGCTTGCTTGAGGACTGCGGATACATGGCTAGGGCTGCTTTTATCATGGATAGAGTTATGCGCAAATTTGGACTTAATGGTAGAGCTTTTATGCCATTAATGTTGGGATATGGCTGCAATATTCCAAGTGTTACAGCTACGAGGATACTCCACAGGTGGAGGGATAGGCTGCTCTCAATTTTACTATGTTCCCTAATTCCATGTCAAGCTCGTCTTGCTGCTTTCATTATTATTGTAGCTGCAACATTTGGGAGCTTCACAGCTCAAGTGCTGGTAATGCTATCCTTATATGTTCTCAGTCTTGTCTTGCTAGTTTTTGTAGGTTCACTTTTCAATAAAGTTCTCTTTAAGGAGGAACCGTCAAGTTTGATTATGGAATTACCTCCATACCATAGGCCTTCACTAAGAGTTGTTCTGTGGCATGCTGAGGAAAGGTCTAAGCATTTCATTTTGAAGGCTGGTACAGTGATACTACTCGTCTCAGTTTTTATGTGGATTTTGATTTCATGGGGGCCTGCTGGCCCGGCATCTAC
>QMRA01000074.1:0-4908 GCA_003649155.1 Thermoproteota archaeon
GAGAAGCGACGTCGACACGATAAAAGTGCACCCTCTATTCGATAGGAAAAACTACTCGGGCAAAGAAATCATTAGCGCAATTAGAAGGATAAAACCTGAAATAACTCACGTACAGCATAGCTTCGGAATTCTTGGAGCAGACCAAAGAGCAATAAATGTGTTGGAAGCAGCAAAGGAACTAGGCTCAAAAATAGTAGTTACATTTCACACAGTCCATAGCAGAGAAACTGTAGACTTCAAAGTACAAGGATATGACATCGAGGAATATAATAGGATAATATCATCCTATGCTGACCACATAATAGTCCACACAAACTCAATGAAAAGTGTACTAGTAAGACAAGGAGTAAGCAGAGATAAAATTAGCGTAATAAGAATTGGAGCATTTAAATTCAGCAAAATAAGCAAAGAAGAAGCTAGGAGAAAACTCAGAATACCACATAATGAGAAAATTCTGCTTGTTCCAGGATTTATTCATAGAACTAAAGGAACAGATATCGCAATAAAAGTGTGCAAAGAACTGACAAAATACGCAAACAACTTCAAATTAATTATTGCAGGCTGGGTCCATCCTAAAGAGTTCGACAATCGCAACATAGAATATGCCTACAAGTGCTTGGAGATCGTAAATAAATACGACTTAGAAGATAGTGTGATATTTACCAGGAAAAACCTATCTAGAGAAGAACTTGCAACATACGTGTCAGCATCTGATCTAATCTTGCTACTATATACTCAAATCAACTGGTCTGCAAGTGGAGTTCTAAAATTAGCTATTGGAGCTAAAAAGCCATTCATAGTCACCAGAATACCGAAATTTGAAGAGGTGAGTGAAGAAATATCAGATGAAATCACAGTTCTACCAAGCGAAGTGGACAGAATAGCGAAAATAGCTTACAGGCTACTTTACGATGAAGAATTTAGAGGTCAAATAATAAAAAGAATAGAAGCTTATGCTAGGAGAGTTTCGTGGAGAAATATCGCATCAAAGCACCTGAAAGTTTATTCGAGATTAATTGATATAAGACCCGCACTCTACTACATACCATCTAGGCAAGCAGCTACGTCCGTAGTCTAACCCGAGGCTTACATATAATTTCTCTAACATCCATTGCGAAGAAGTTAGTGCTATGAGCTGGCTTAATTACTACAGCAGTATCTGCACCTCTACCCGTTCCAGCTATCACAATAACCTCTTCGTCGATAGGGATTAGGCCAGCATCAGCAGCCATCACAGTTATTTCAACTGCAACCTTCATCCCCTCACCAAGCAATCTCAACGTATTAGCCATAAGCTCAAGCGGAAGCCAAGTAGCCAACTGCCTTCGAACACTCCTCTCGACAGCACTTAACGCGTGAGTACCAGTGAATATTTTACCTCCAAGCTTCAAAATTTCCTCCCTAAACTCACTCTTCAACTCGTTAATTCCAGGAGAACTAAAGCCGACAGAGTGTGTTACTACCACAACATTGTATCCCTTAAAGACCCTGCAAGCCTTCACTCCAGTCTCACCAGTAGTTGATGCAACCACAATGTGCTTTATGCCAAGTTCTTCAGCTCTCTTCCTCGCTAATTCAAGCACTCTATCAGTATTTTCTTTACCAGGCTTTTCAAAGTAGACTATTTCCCTAGCATACAACTTACATCACCGAGAAAACTATCATTTACCTGGTATATTAGGTTAAATATCAGCGAAGGCTAAATCGACTTAGGTGGAGGTGTAAGTGTGAAGGCGTTAATAACTGGTTTTGAACCTTATGGAGAAGAGGATTACAATCCAACTTATGACTTGGCGAAGAAGCTCAGTGGACAAAAGGTTGGAGATGTTGAAATAGTAGGAGCAACACTGCCAGTCTCATTTAGAAGAGTAAGAGAAATTTTAGTAAAGCATATTGAGGATGTAAAGCCATCCATAATCATTAATTTAGGATTAGCTCCAAGAACAACTTACATTAGAGTTGAAAGGGTAGCCATCAACATTATGGACTCTGGGCCAGACAATGATGGATATAAGCCTGAAGATGAACCAATAGACCCGAATGGCCCAGCAGCTTACTTCGCCACAATTCCAATTAAAAAGATAGTTGAGGCGTTAAGAAAGGAGGGCATACCGGCAAGCGTATCAAACACTGCTGGAACATTCCTATGTAACTGTACAATGTACCACACCCTGCACTACATATCAACTAAAGGACTAAATGCAATTGCAGGCTTCATTCACATACCATACACTCCAAAGCAGGCAGCTGAAAAACCTCCGAAGTCATTCCTTGGAATGCCGCCTCCCAGCATGCCACTTGACATCGTTGAAAAAGCAGTTAAAATTGCCATTAAAGTCTCCTCAAGCCACTTGGACGTGGGAAAGTGAAAGTGAAAACTGTAGAGCTAAAATTAAAAACCAAAGGTGAAATAGAAATAATAGATTTAACTCCTAAAATTGCAGAAATAGTTGAGAAGACTAAAATTAAAAATGGATTAGCAGTAGTGTTCGTTCCAGGATCTACAGCAGCAATAGCTACAATCGAGTACGAACCCAATTTAGAAGCAGACTTGAAAGACCTAATGAGAAAAATTGCACCAAAAGGCGTTTGGAGGCACCCAATAAACGGCCACAGCCACCTTAGAGCAACACTCCTTTCACCCAGCGTGACAATACCAATAATCAATGGAAAACTAGCTCTAGGAACCTGGCAGCGAGTAGTGTTTGTAGAGTTTGACACGCGGCCTCGAGAAAGAAAAGTTATTGTGCAACTAATAGGAAGTGAAAAGTAAACTACTTCGCTTTACCAGCTAGGCTCTCAAAGTACATTTTCATGCGCTGAACTCCTTCCTCAAGCGCTTCAGGATTTAGAACGCATGGAGCAAATGAAAGTCTAGTCCACCCATCCATGAGGAAGTCTACTCCTGGAGCTAGTGCCACTTGCCAGTCTCTCAATAGATCATTACAAACTTTTCTGGAGCTCGGCTCGTAAGCCTCATGATTGAAGAAAACGTAGAATCCTGCTTCAGGCTCTAAAACTTTAAGTAAAGGTATCTCCTCTCTAAGCATTTTAGCAGTTTTCATTGCAACTTTAGCGTAAATCTTATTCTGCTTTTCAAAGTACTCCTTAGTCCTCTTCAACCTATCCTCGTCGAGTAGAACTCTCGTCATAATTTCTTGAACAAACCTGTTCGGGCACAATACCCTTGCTTGCTCAACAACTTCAACAGCCCTCAAAAAGTCTGGATCTGAAATGATGTAGGCTAATCTCCACCCTGGAATGCGAAACTCCTTTGAGAGAGTGCACATCCAAATTTCATTCTCCCTCCGCTCTCTCGACATATATTTTGGAACCTCCTTATAGAAGAAAGCTCTATAGGCGACGTCAATTATCACCCAGCAATTCTTCTCTTCAGCGATGTCTACGACACCCTCTAGAATTTCATCTCTTATTACTCTACTATCAGGATTACCTGGAGATGTCAGAATTATCATTCTAGTATTACTCGACACAACCTCCTTTAAGTCCTCGAGAGATGGATTGAACTCACCGTCCCTTATTATCGGCCAGCACTTTATTTTGACGTCTAACTTCATTTCAACTTGAAGCTGCCTAATGTAATTCAAATAAGCTGGCTTAGTCACTATAACTTCGCTACCAGGGTCAAGCGAAGCAATCACTGTAGCGCCTATTAGATCTGTACTTCCAGAGCCAACTAAAATTTCATCAGGAGAAACTTTCCTGCCGAAAATCTGCTTTTCATACTCGACTAGTCCTCTAATAAGTGGCGGCTGACCCCTTGTAGTCCCATACCTACAAGCTACATTAAATGCACTCTCATCCTCAACGACTTCAGTTGCAGCTTCTATAATTGTAGGTGGAGGTGGGTCTTGAGGCCAACCTCCCCCCAAGTAAACTAGCTTTCTCGGGTACTTCTCAGGATGCAATCTGTAATCCGTAACTACACTCATTATCTCCCTAATTGAACTTGGATTATCCAATGCGTACCTTGCAACTTTAGACAAGGGGTACTTCAAATGCACCACCAAGCATAAGTTAAAAGCTTTAGGTATATTAGCATTAGTATGAATATCTAATTATGCTTACATTGGTAAAGTAGAAAGCCAACAGAATGCTATAAGTCTTAGGCTGCATAACCTCGATTAGAATGAAAGTTGAAATTGAAACATCACCACTTAAAAGCATAAGTCTTGAACGGGGAACTTCAAATACAACAGTTTTAAAAGTGCTTCCAGACACTACTACTAGAGGCTCCAAGTAGGTTTCTGTACTCGTCCAAACATAAGTTCCTCCAGAGTATATGGTGCTCTGAATACTTTTAACCCTCAACTCAACATCCAATGGATTGTAAAACTTGTAATTAATCTGAAGAAATGTGGAATTACCCTTAACCAGAATTTTTGCTCCACGCACCTCAACTTTGAAAAGCCTAGTAACCATGCAAACTTTTAAAGCGACAACAGAAGTGCTGTATATAATGTAAAACGAATAAATTAGGAGTAAAGCCAACACCACGTAAGCCAAGCTGCTCCTAGAAGAAATCGACATTATGCGTCCATTAAATATTAATTGACGAAGGATTAAAAGAGTTTTGAGGACTCATGAAAAGCGCAATTAAGCAATTAACAATTTTGTTCACAGCTACAACTATATTTACCGCTTCAAATGCCTTACTTGTTTTTTGGGGAGACAACCTCCAGTGCGCCGCGCTGATAGTACTATGCAGCATTGCAATAGGAGGAGCAATAAGTGAAATTACAAGTCAAATTAAAGTGATAGTTTCTTCATGGATTTTTAGCGTAATCTTAACTGCATATCTGATAAGTCAACCATTAATTATGATTGGAGAATCAACAGAGAAAATTAATGAAGTAGTATTCTCAACGGTAAGTCAACTAATACTGC
>QMRA01000075.1:0-4905 GCA_003649155.1 Thermoproteota archaeon
ATATACATATTCTTCAACAACAATCATGACATGCTTACCAATGCTAGGAAAATGTCAGAAATACTTGTAAATAAAACACGCACTATGCAAAGTAAGATTTAAATACAAAGCAGACTTTTAGACGCACTCCGAGAGAAATGACAGAAAGACATAGAGGCGTTTATGGAAAGCACGTCTACGGAAACCTATACGACTGCGACGTAGATATATTGGCTGACGAGCAGCTTTTAAGAGAAATAGTTATTGAAGCAGCTAAAATAGGGAAAATGACAATCTGGGACTTAAAGTCATGGAAGATCGGAGGAGAAAAAGGAGGAGTATCAGTTATCGCTTTAGTTATAGAAAGCCACATCTCAATCCACACGTGGACAGAATACGCATACGCCACAGTAGACGTCTACACTTGCGGTGAAAAAAGCGACCCAGACGCATCATTTGACTACATAGCAAGAAGGCTTAAAGCAAAAAAGGTTGAAAAGCACTACGCAGACAGGTCTTCCATTAAATCTTAAAGAGCACAGTAACATTAAATCCAATGTTTATTTCTCGATAACATTTAATTTCGAATCAATACAGAGTAAAAAGCGTCTATTATGGTGATTAAACATGAATGATACACTATTCGCATTTTTCACCGCAGTAGCAATTATGCTCCTCGGATTCTTCGGAGTTTTGCTCTTCAGAAAAAC
This sequence comes from Thermoproteota archaeon, assembly GCA_003649155.1. GTDB lineage: Archaea > Thermoproteota > Methanomethylicia > Culexarchaeales > Culexmicrobiaceae > Culexmicrobium. Next base: position 690 of record QMRA01000075.1, read on the forward strand.
CAACATACCAGACATAATATTCTTGATATTTCTAGGATTAATTATTGGGCCGTATGGGCAATTAATTAGAGCTGAAAACATTCAGCCAGTTCTCCCATACATGGCCTCACTAGCACTCTCAATCCTCCTATTTGAAAGCGGCATGAGAATCAATTTAGATAAAATCCTCGAAAAAGGTAAAACACTTCTAGCACCTCCAATTTTAAGTTTCATTTTAAGCGTAATCGTCATTTCCTTATTCGCAAAACATGCCCTCAACTTCAGGTGGGCTTACAGCTTAATGCTAGCTGCAATTCTAGGCGGAAGCGGCTCAGTAACACTCATGACGCTAATAAGAAAGCTTCCATTAGAAGAAGAAGCTTTACTCATCCTGACCGTTGAGCTTGCTCTAACCAACGTCCTCTCAGTCATAATGGCATTATCATGCTTAGAATACATTAATCTCAGCATGCCGCTAAGTGAAATTGTAGTAAAGTTAACTTCTAAATTCTCAACTGGAATAATAACTGGATTTGGAGTAGGGATCCTTTGGCTATTCGTAGTCTACTTCCTAAGAGAAGAAGAGTACTTCTACATGTTCACCTTATCAACATTAATAGGCGCATACTCATTAGCTGAAGCCATAGGTGGAAGCGGAGCACTCGCATCACTAATATTCGGCTTAGTACTCGGAAACGACGAAAAAGTAGCTTCAATACTAGGATTGAAAATCAGCATCAAAGAGCTAAGGCCGATTAAAGAGTTGACAAGGCGATTCCACTCCGAAATCACATTTCTAGTCAGAGCATTCTTCTTCGTACTCCTCGGCTTAAACTACATAATTGAAGAACCAATGGAATTGCTATTAGGATTGACTATTACAGCAATGCTATTTACTGTAAGGTACTTAGCCGTAATAGCTACAACCGTAAGAAGCACATTAACAGGCGAACGAAGATTAATAACTTGCGCATTAGGAAGAGGGCTAGCAACAGCAGTACTCGGCATAATGCCAATGGAATATGGCCTCAAAAATGCATCTCTCATCCTCAGCCTCGTCGTCGGCGTACTCATATTCAGCAACCTCGTAATGGCAATAGCACTCTCAACTATCAAAGAATACAGGTTATGGCGTCAAAAAGTGGAAGTTAAAATGGGAGAAAAAACTAAGTAAAATATGGAGAGGAGATGCGGTTTGAAGAAACCACTACTCATGATTCCCGGCCCAACCGAAGCATCAAAAAGGGTATTGAAAGTTCTTAGCCACCCTATAGTACCTCACTATGGTGAAGACTGGAAGCCAATCTATGACGAAACAATAAGTCTGCTCAAAAAGCTCTTCAAAACAAGTGGACACATGTTCATAATACCAGGAGCAGGAAGTCTAGCTGTAGAAATTTCTGCAATAAATACCATGGACGAAGGCATGAAAATTGCAATACCGTCAAACGGGTACTTTGGAGAAAGACTCCAAAAAATCTTCTCAGCCCACGGAGAAGTACTAAACATCAATTTTGAATGGGGTGAAGAAATAGACTTAGATAAAGTTGAAGAAAAAATAGCTCAAGACCATAAAGTGAAAGCACTAGCAGCAGTTCACTGTGAAACTTCAACAGGAATGATCAATCCAATAGAAAAACTAGGTAGAATCGCTGCAAAGTACAATTTAATCTACATAGTAGATGCCATATCATCAATAGGCGGAATGGAATTCAAAATGGACGAGTGGAATGTAGACATAACATTCGTAGGTCCACAGAAGTGCTTGGGAGCAATAGCTGGAATAACTCCAGTAGCAGTGAGCGAAAAATTCTGGAAATATTTGGATAATAGGGTAAAACCAGTACCATCATGGTACTTAAACTTGAAAACATGGAGAGACTACGTTAAAAAATCACCTTGGCACCCATACCCCTCAACACTTTCATCCCCACTCATAATCGCCTTAAGAGAAGCTCTACTGGAGATATTTGAAGAAGGACTAGAGAAAAGATTTGAAAGGCACGTGAAAGCCGCTAAAGCCATGAGAACTGGTCTAAAGGAGCTTGGATTCAAAGTCATTGCCAAAGATGAAAACGCATCAAGCACAGTTACAGCTGCACTAACACCAGAAAACGTAAAGCCAGCAACCCTGATAAGCAAAGTCCTGAAAAACCACAACATCCTCATAAGCAGCGGACTAGGCAAGCTAAGAGAAAAAGCAATACGAGTAGGACACATGGCAAATACAGCTACACTAGAACACGTATTAAAAACTATTAATGCCATAGGCGAAGAAATAACAAAGCTAGGACTAAAAACAGATGTAAGTAGAGCATTAAAGAAGGTTGAAGAAGCTTATGAAGAATGCGGTAAGTAAGCCATGATCAACCCGAGATTCATATCAATCATCAAAAACATTAAGGGAGTAATATACACATCTCTAAGCGACGCGCCGCTCAAAGAGCTAAAATGGCTATCAAAAAGTTTTAGGTATAGATTTCTAGGTATAACTCCCTCAATGCAAGCACGTCCAGAAATCCTAGAAATAATCAATAAAAAGCCATTCATCAAGCTCTACTATCCAACAAGGGCTATTCAAAAAATGGTGAATATACTTTCAGAAAGTTCTAAAATCGACAAGTCAGTTATTGAGGCAGTAGCTCTAGCTTCAGCATACGTAACACCACTAATATCATTCCCAAAATCATCTGGAGACCTAGAACCCCTAATTACATTAAAAGTACTATCGAAAAACAAGCTACCTGAAAAAGAAATCAAAAGGCACTTGAGAATATCAGGATACACTATCCTAGACTTCCACGAAAAAGTAACAACAGAAGCATACGCAACCATATTAGAAGCATGTAAAAAAGCAACTCTAAGAGAAGCTTTGGAAAAACTAATTAATAAAAGGGAGAAGCTTGCGGAGAAAGATTCCAAACGGTATTGGAGGATTATTTCAAAAGAGGGGGAAGCAGTAATATTATACCTAGACCTAATAAGCTGTCTAAGAAATGTAAAGGAAGAAGAAATAATAGACGTTGTTTGCGACGAATCAGTAAGCTTAATTTTTGGAATTACTCCATGCTTCATATTAAAAGTTGAATAAGGAAAGAAAAATATCGATGAACACCATTAAGTAATAACAGATGATGACGGCTAGATTGTCTGAACAGTGATGAAGGTTTCTGGTGCTGAGAAATAAATTAAAAGCATCGATTTATTCAAATCACAAATTATAAACATTAAAGAAATTTTAAGAGCAAAACTGAAACTCAATGTAAAATTAATTGCAATGAGATCTAAAGGTAGAAATTTTAATATTTGATCATGGGCAAATTATTAAGTAGTTGCATTCGAAGTATTCTAACCCTTGCCCAATGTACTTACATTAACTTTTCAAGGAGGGGAATGCTAATGAGAATTGATGAGGCGTTAATATTAGCTGCGGGTCTAAGTACAAGGCTTAAAGCTCAAGGCATACTAACTCCAAAATTTGCTCTAGAAGTGAAAAAAGCCCCGCTAATATGGTATCCACTCAATTCTTTAATGAGATGTAAAGTCGACAGATTCGTGATAGTAGTCGCCGAAGTTTACCTAGACATAGCCAAGGAGCTAGTTGACAATTACTTTACAGATGTTGAAGTAAACTTAGTTTCAAACAAGTTTCCTAACAGGGGAAATGGATACAGCTTAATTTTAGGATCCAGTTATGTTGAGTCAGAAAAGTTCTACGTATCCATGGCAGATCACGTCTACCCTCCAGAAATGCCAGTTAAAATGCTTGAAGATTACATGAAGTTTGGTGAACCAGATATTCTAGTAGGAGGAGATTCGAAGCCAAAGTTCATTGATGTAGCTGAAGCTACTAAGATATTAGCTGATGAAGACGGAAGCCTAATGTTGATCGGGAAGCATATTGAAAAGTTCAACTACATAGATGTAGGCTTGTTCATAATGAAGAATAGCGCAATTGACTTAATCAGAGATCTTGAACGAGAAGCAGACGACTTAAACCTATCTAAACTAATAACAAAAGCCAAGTCGAAGGGGCTGCGTGTTCAAGTAAGCGACGTAACAGGAATACTTTGGACTGAAGTAGACACCTATGAAGATTACATATCATTGATAAGTGGAAAAAGGAGAGAAGCACTACTAAATTATCTTGAAAATCTAAGGTGTTAAAGATGATTAAAGGGAAAACAACAGACGGCATAGTCTCTAAGTACTTAAACAGGAAAATTTCAACGAGAAT
>QMRA01000076.1:0-4905 GCA_003649155.1 Thermoproteota archaeon
CTCATTGCTATTCCATTTGCAAGTCCATTTATGTATATGACAGTAAGACTCCTCTTAACGTCTCTACTTAGATTTTTGAATTCTCTAAAGTAGCTACTCAAGCTAAATTCAATTTTCCTTTCAGTTTGACTTGTTGACTTAACTTCTATAATGGCTAATGAGGCAATGAGAGCTGGAAAGCAGAATACTGATATGAGAACTGTTGGTGCTCTAAATGCAGATAAAGGGTCTCTAAAGCCTAGCACGTTTACCGTTATCGAGTATGCTAGTACGCCCATCATTGGGCCGATAATTCTGGCGACATTGCTGAACATCGTGTATAGTGAAATTGCTCTACCTCTAAAATCCCTGCTAACGCTGTCGGCTATTAAAGCTTGAGCTAGTGGCCAGACCATTCCTGAAGCTACTCCTTGTATTGCTCTTAAAACCATTAGCTGGTCAACATTAACTATAATAGCGTAAAGCAGGCCAATTGCGATGTATAGCGCTAAGCCCAGCGATATTAACTTCTTCCTTCCAAAGACATCTCCAAGATAACCGCTTACAGCAGCCATAATACTTCTAGTAGCCATGAAAGCAGACATCATCAATCCGAGCTCAACAACAGCTTCACTAGCACTAATACTAGCTACTTCTTCGGGCAACTCTGTTAAAACTCCCTTTAAAGCTAATACCAAGTATGGTCTTAAGAGATTGAATGCTCCAAATCCGAGCATGACGAGGAAGTTTATGATACATAGGAGGAGCACGTTCCTCTTGACGTGGCACTGCATTGCTGTCACCTTGAAGGTCTGCTGAAGATCGGCATACAATTAAAGGATTAGAATACATATTTTCATCCGCAATTTAAGGTTAACTATATCTCAGAATTTTATGTGACATTTAATGATAACCGGCGAAACATCAAGTTAATCTATAAGAGAAAATAACAAATTTCAAGAGTAATTATTATGAGCTGAGTGAAGTTGACTGAAAAAAGAGTATTCAAAAAGACTTACCACGTAATGATCATAACTGTGATAATAGCTTTATTCGTAGCACTCAAGAACCCAATACTAGCGCTCTCAACATTGGCTCCAAGCCTAGCATACATCATATACATTTGGAGGAAAGAGAAAGTTGAAAGAGAGCCTCTAATTGGATTGTGCGCAGCATTCTCCTACGGCTTTACAGTTTCAATTTTCATAGCAGCAACATTAAGCATATTAATAATAGAGGGACTCCACATACAAGATGAATTCTTATCTTTAGTCATCATCGCGCCAATTATTGAGGAGCTATCTAAGCTTGTTGGAGTTGTTTTAATAGTTAGAATTGGAGGGTTATTAAATGAAGTTGATGATGGAATAATTTATGGAGCATCAGCTGGACTAGGCTTCTCAACATTTGAAAATGCACTATATGCACTACACGCTTCAGACCCCATATCAGTAGGTCTACTCCGAGCATTATGCTGCACAGCCGGACACGCAGCGTCAACAGCAATTGCAGGATATGGCTACGCAAAATTTCTCATCAAATTAAGAGGAAAAGGAACACTAATCAAGTATATAATACTAGCAGTTTTGCTACACGCAACGCACAATGCACTTGCAGCAACACACTACGCATTAATCCCAATAATAATTGCCATAGACATTATTGCTTTCGCAAAAATAATGGCGAAAGTAGATTAGCATTTAACATTACAATATGACAACATTGCAAACTAACCTTTCAACGACAATTAAAGATAATGGGTCAGGCAAGCTTATTCATCACCATCAGCGGCGCAGGACCCCGAATCATCCCCGAGATTTCCATATCGAGACAAGTTAATAGAATTTTTGACAATAGGCAAGTCAATCTTCAATTGCTATGTAAGTTCAAGTGCATTTAAGTAAAAAGCAATCACTTCCATAGAAGTTAAAACTAAATTTTAGTTAAGCTATTTTTATTTGGCGATGAGGTTATTGGCTACCTGCCGAGTAGATGAGGCGTCCCGGCCTTAACCGAGCCGCACCAAGCTAATTAATAATTTAAATTTCACTAATTGATGATCAAGCATGTCGATGGAAAAACTGACCTTTGCAGAAGCCCACAATCATTGCAATCCTATTAGGGGATTGGAGTGAGATAGATTGCTGAGAAATTTAGGAGGAATGAAGGGTTGGTTTTTAGGCTTAATTTCACTCCCTCCATGGAGCTACGCCATTAGACCTGAAGGAATAAAATCTTACGAAAAGAGCTTCAAATTACTTGTAAAGCAAGGGGAAGCTGCTAGAGAAGCTGGATTACCATGCGTAGTACATCTAGACTTTCACCCCGCTGAAGTAGATAAACTGGCTTCAATAAGCATCGACCTCAACGATATCAAAAACTCGAATTGAAAGTTCTAAATTTAGCCTGCAAGTTCATAAGTGAAGGATTTGCTCAAGGCCATGGAGAATTTGGAAGACAGCACTATTCAACCAAGCCTGAGAGAAGGAGAGTTGCAGAGGAAATTTTGAATGAAGCACTCATTAAGGCTTACGAGCTGAACGTGTCCATACACCTACACTTAGAGCAAGGAGGTAAAATCACCGTGAAATTCTTTTTTAAATTTACTAAAGGAACTCAAAGTTAGAGAAGAGATCATAGTCATACACAACTTGCCAGCTAAGCACTTAAAATTCATTGAAAACACTAAGTTGAAAGCCACAATCGTTGGAAAGCTCGACGAATTGAAAGAGGCGGTTAAAAGTAAGCCGACATACCTTATTGAAAGCGACTTCCTCGACGATCCTAAGCGTCCAGGAGCAGTTATTCCTCCATGGAGCATCCAAAAAAATTGGAAGAAAATTATTAAAGCGGGTCAATGTAGCCTAGAATACGCGTTAAAGGTTAATGTTGATAATGTTAAAGAACATTGCACCCCTACTTAAGTTACATCTTATTCACTACTAATGGCATCTCTACTATGACGTCGCGCTTTAGTGGAACGTCAAGAATAAACCTCAACTTCAATTCACGGTCCTCCTGCACTTCTCCCATAACAATAGGCCTCTCCAAGTTTAGTAATTCAGCTATAGCCTTACAGCTTAGTGAAGCTACATGGCTAACTCCAAATATAACTACAGTATCATTAATTGGCTGAAAGTCATAAGTGAAGCTTTTAGACTTATCGTGGAAGTCAACTTTAGCCAGCTCTACTCTAACTTCACCTTCACCAGGTGCTCTAAATGCCAATTCAACCCTAGCACCACGAACCTTAGGTTCAATGGAAGTGTAAAGGGTTATTGAGCCACTCAACTTGGATCCATCAGTCTTAACGTCTAGCATAGCATAGTCAGATTCATATGACAAGTAGGGAGAGTATCGAAGCAATTTAACATCCAGATTTAGCGGGTTAACTATTGCTATTAATACATCGCCAAAGATGTTCCTATACTCAGGCTCGTCAATAACATAGACAGGCAGAGAAAGATACATGCCAAACCTGCTCCCAAGAATAATAGTGTAACCCTCATCAAGTTGAATTGGAAGCTCCCGAGCTTTGAGGCGCTCCACCTCCTCTAAACTGAAGTAAGTTCTAGTGCGGCTACGCCCCCTCGTGCTAGAATAATACCTGCTAACCCAAACATTAAGCCTAGCAAGCTTAACATCCATTTGCCTGGACAGTATTATTTTATCGCCACTTACCACAGACTGCTCATAAAGCTCGCGTAGCTTGCTATTTAACCTCCTACCACGAGTTAGACCCCATATTACACCTATAATTGTCATCAAAGGTATAGCAATAAATAACACCACGAAAAACAGTGGAGCACCTATAATGACTACAAACACACCTACAAAAAGCAATGTTAGAGCAACAGAAATAGCAAGGATAGAAGGGATTGTGGAGACTTTAAACTCAGCGTAAACTTTCCTAGCCAAGGCTACAATAAAATAAATAATTAAATAAAATTAACTTTTTGCCAACTGACACCAATATATATGCAAAACAAAGTATAACTGCAAATCTGCAATAAAGTTTTAGTGTTAAATCTTTCACATTCAAGCAGGTGTAAAAATGTTTAAAGAGCTTGGCTCCCTACTCGCATATCAACACATGAGCAGAACATCAATAATGATGGCCAAGGTCAAAAGAGTAATAGCATCTAAAAAGTCCAAGTACCAGCGAATCGAGATCGTCGAATTAGAGGAATTTGGAAAAGCACTAATTCTAGACGGACTAATCCAGAGCACAGAGGCAGACGAAGCTTACTATCATGAAAGCCTAGTACACCCAGCCATGACACTCCACCCAAACCCGAAGAAGGTTCTCATCATTGGAGGTGGAGAAGGAGCAACACTAAAAGAAGTATTAAAACACAACACAGTTGAAAAGGCAGTAATGGTAGACATAGACGAAGAAGTTATAGAAATGTGCAAAAAGCACCTAACCACCATGCATCAAGGCTCATTCAATAATCCAAAGGCAAAAATCATCATAACAGACGGATTAAAGTACATTGCAGAGACAAATGAAACCTACAATGTAATAATATTAGACCTCACAGACCCATACGCATCAAGAATAGCACAGAAACTATACACCCAAGAATTCTACAGAAACATCTACTCCAAACTAACTGAAGATGGAGTTATGGTAACCCAAGCAGGAAACTCATTCTTCTACCATGAAGAGTACAGCCAGGCACTCAAATCTATAAAAACAGTATTCCCCATAGTCCTAGAATATAACGTTTGGATACCATCATTCGCCTATGCATGCAATTTTATCCTAGCATCAAAACAAAACTACCCAACAGAAATACCAGCAGAAGAAGTAGATAGAAGGCTGAACAAAAGAGGAGTGAAAACCAAGTTCTTCAATGGAAAAACGTACACAGCAATCATTAATATGCCAATCTACGTGAACCTTAAAGCATAGAATATTAA
>QMRA01000077.1:0-4866 GCA_003649155.1 Thermoproteota archaeon
ATTATCAATATCCCAAGTTGGAGTGCAAGCAATTATGTTTCCAATGTCAAATACGTGGTCAACTTTAGAAAGCTCACGGTAAATATTAGCAGTAGCATAGAAAGTTCTAGGCTTAAAGCGCTTAAAAGCTCGGAGTAATGATTCAACCTCTCTAGCAGACCTAATTTTAAGTGGAATTCGCTTAAAGTACCTTATGAGGATGCGCCTACCTCTACTATCAACTTCACTACAGTGAATGCCAACCCACCTAGGCTTAGGACCCTCGGCTCCTGCAACAACCACATTACACCATCTTGCAATCTCCTCTCTTACATCAACCCTAGAGTAATGCTTGACAACTTCATTCCACTCCAACTCAACCGCCACTTCAAATCTTAAAAGGAGGAAGTAGTTAAATTCGTTGGGGATTTAAGTTGTCAAAAAAGGAGCGCATACCATTTAGAGTGAAAATGGCTAATGGAAGCATAGAAACAGTCTACGCCTACTCAGAAAAGCAAGCAATGTTCCTCGCCTCAAGACTGGGCAAGAGACCGATAAGAGTAGTAGGAATATTAAGTCAAGAAGTCGTGGAGAAGAAGGAAGAGGAGGAAATGAAGGCAAATGGAGAAAGATTATTGAAAGAGCTGCTCATGAAGCTTGAAAATTCGCTTAAGAATAGAAAATACCTAGAAGCAGTTAAATGCCAAGTAGATCTCCACAAAGCAATAGCCGAAGGAAAGATAGCTTGGAGCAATGAACTAGAGCAGAAATATGAATTGTTTAAATATTGGTGAAGAAATGAAAAAGCTACAACCACTTACAATAATCCTAATAATAGCAATATACTTTTCCAATCTAAGCTTAGCTTCACCTACATTTGAAGTAAAATTAGAATCGATGGATGCTAGACCGGGGATTTACACACTTTATGAGGACGAGATTAAAAGAATAGAGATAAATGTGACATACAACTCCCTCCACAACTACACTCCAGAACCTGCAGTTAACGTCACAGTGAAATTAAATAGTGAAATTTTATGGTCGGTGTTCTCCCTGAAAAACAGGAGGATAATGATTGGAAAGCTGCTGGAATGGCAATACTATCCACTATGGATCCCAAAGGGGTTGGAAAGTGGTGATGAAATTGAAGTCTATAATTCAAAGTTTACAATTATAAAAGCTGGAGATGAAATTATAGCTACCAATGGTTCGCTAACTCTCAAGTACGACTCTTTCTCCGGAGTTATGACTTCAGGCGACTTTCTCATTAAAGGTGAAAAGTTTAGAGTTACAATGAAATCAACCAACATGAAGCTTAGAAAAAGACAATTCAAGGACATGTACATGGACTGGGAAACTTTAACTCAACACTTAATGCAATTAAATGGAACTTACCACGACGTCCTCAAAGTCTATGCTTTAGCAGAAAGCTGCTTAGGAAGACAAATATGGGTTTGCGAGATAAATGCGAGGAAGAATGAGGAGGCAGTAATAGTTATAGATGGGGGAATGCATGGAAGCGAAGCCATAAGCGTGAAAGCAGCAGTCTACGTTCTCGATAATATTCTTGAGCATTATGAAACAATCGAGGAATTAGATAGAATATCTTTAGTTATCATACCAATGCTAAATCCAGACGGTGTTGAAGCCTCTAAATTTCTACCTCCCAAGCCAAGAATAATGTTGAAATATGCAAGATGCAATGCAAGAGGAGTAGACCTAAACAGGAATTTCATGTACGCCTGGGAAGCCGGTGGCTCAGACAACTATGAAAGCCCGACATTTAGAGGATTAAGTCCTGAAACTGAACCTGAAGTAAAAATGCTCCTCAACCTCTTTAAGGCAAGAAATGTGATATTCTACATTAACTTGCATTCAGGTGTAAGTGCAACTTTAATTCCAGGCTACACTGCAAATCCATACGTTCAACTTTATGAATATGAGATAGCCACTGGCATCGCAAACATATTCAACCATGAAGTCTACATGGGTAAAATATATGGTGGAGCTGCTAATTGGATCATATTTGCATATGAGAAAACAGCTCTATCCATAATTATCGAGCTCTATGGGGATAAAGAACAGCTAGATGTCGACTGGTTCTACTTTTACAACCCACATGACATTCAAACAGTCCAAGATATATGCGACAAAACTTATTACTCGGTCCTCTACATTCTCAAAAACGCTGAAAAATGGGTTAAAGAAGCTGAAGAAATTAAAGCCGAACAAAAAATGCAACTAGAAATAACAATTATATCAATCGTACTTGTAATAGGATTCGCAGTGATAATAATTTACAAACAATTTAGAAAGTTAGAAAAACAATCAATTAAAGGTCAACATCTTCACCCGAATCATCCGGGTATTCAAGCTCCTTAAGCTTTTGAATCCTCAACATCCTCTTAACAACCCTACTAGGGAGAGAAATGTCTTCGCGCCTCATCTCAACAGGACCTAAAATTACTAGGCCGCGCCCATCAACAATTTCTATTTCATGCATTCTCAAATCGTGAGGAGTTTGCCTCATCTTCTCAATTAAAATAAACCTTCTAAGCCTACCACCTCTCACAAATCGCCTAAATCTAATAATTCCATCACCAATATGCTCAGTGCCCCAGCCGAAAGCTTGAGAAGTTGTCACCGCGTACTGCGAAGTAGCCATAATAGTGAAATCCCACTTAGAGAGAACTTTCTTAATAAAGTAGCTGTACTTCCTAGCCATGGCAGGCTTGTCGAGCCAAAACGCAGAAAGGGAATCTATAACTAGTCTAGCTCTACCATAACCCAACTTCCTCTTAGCTTCAATAACTTTACTTACCAGCTCTTCGATGTCAAGCGTTTTTAGGCACCAAGGATCACTTGTAGCCGATAGTAGAGCATCAATAACAATCAAGTTCCCACTGGAAATTGCACTTGAAAAATCCATTTTAAATTGAGCTGCCTGACGAATTATTGAGTCTCTGCTCTCCTCAGTTGTGACGTAAATGCACTTGTCACCATCTTTGACGCCCTGCCAAATAAAGTGCAAGCATAAAATCGTCTTACCAGTTCCAGGCTCACCTGTTACAGCTACGAAAAAGCCTCTCGGCACACCGCCATCAAGCATTTTATCAAGCTCTGGAATTCCAGTAGAAAGTCTTTCAATTTTTACACTCAAAATATTCACCAATAAAAACAGCTCTATCAGTCAAATATAAGTTTAGAGTAGAAGGCATAAGGTAAATCCAATGATTCCTCCAATTGCTGTTGAAGTAAAGTTGACTACGTGATTATTAATGCACTCAAAACCTTTAACAAGCTTAGCCTCAGAACCACACCGATGATGCTTAACTTCAGTGAACTTTTTACACGTCTCACACCAATATTGCGCCTGAACTGTTGCACCTAAAACACTATCAATAGTCGAGCCAACAAAGCCAGAGATTACCGCTATCAATAAAATCTTAATTGGCGAGAAAGATGGCTCCGCTCCACTTATAATTGCAACCATTCCAATTATTGTTGAAGCTAATAGTATTGCTAATTCACCGTAAATTGAAACTCCTCCAGAAGTCCCCCTCGGAACCTTCTTCTTCAAATTAGTTATGAGTCTAGGTTCTCCTGGATATAGAAGGCCGATTTCAGTTGCAAGTGTGTCTGCTGCAGCAGTACTTATAGCGCCAAGATATCCCCCGAAAAATGCACCTCCACCAAATAACCCCTCAGCTAAAGCGAAGAAAGCTGCAATCCCTCCATTGCCAATAACATTAGTCCAAGCTCTAGCTCCACCCTTGGCTTCCGCAACCCCCAATCTACGCTTAATATCATACTTATACTTCGTCAATAAGCCAGCAGATAAGTGGAATGCAAGTAGAACTGCAAACCAATTCCAACCGCCAAAGATGAGCGTTATAAAACCAACAATGAAAGCAGCTGCAGTACCCGTGTAATCTACAAGTTTAAGCCTTATTGATATTATGGCGAGAACAGTCAATATGGCTACAGCTGCAACTAAATCAGCCAACGATGTATACACTCATTATCACCTTCACATCTAAGCTATAATTGAAAAACTTAAAATTTTAAGCTTAACGCACAAATAATAGCTTAGGGGAAATAATGAACGAATATATGCTATTGCTTTCAGCGATCACATTAGGGTGTAGTGCTATCGCATACTCATCACCAACAATAGCAACACTAATTTCTTATGTTAAAAATGGAGATATTCTAGCAATCGTAAGAATGGCAGCTGGAGGATTAATATCACTTTCAATACTATATGCCGCGTCAACCGGATTTCACTTAGCATTATGTGAAGTAATAAGTGAAACTACCGTGAAAATCGTAATTGCCCTACTCTCAACACTTCTGATAGTATACGGATTTATCATGTCAGATGTCTTTGGAATATCATTATTTAGAGCTCCAATCAAACCCCCGTACACTCCACTAGAAGGCAAGCCTTCCGGTTCTCCAACAATATTAGGATTCATAACTTACTTGAAGCCGACAGTTCCAACCACCATTGCTCTATTAATATCAATGATTGTTTTCGACGCAATCAAAGCAATATTCTTCTTCACAATGCTATATTTAGGTGAAACACTCACAAGCGTATTACTAACGCTCCTCGGCGCAAGAACTGTGAAAGGAATCAACGAATTCAAATCATTCATAGATAAAGCTAAAAATCACGCCAGCTATCTAATAATTGCGTCGGGATTTATCAGTATGCTTTCTGTAATTAGTTTATAGGTGAAACTCATGAAGAAGATTTATAAAGCCTTAACCATAGCAGGCTCAGACTCAGGTGGCGGAGCAGGAATTCAAGCCGACTTAAAAACTTTCGCTGCATTTGGAGTTCATGGAATGACCGTAGTAACGGCAGTAACTGCCCAAAAT